>NZ_VOZA01000015.1:0-67972 GCF_013420015.1 Acinetobacter sp. YH12039
GAATAATTCAAGTGAATTTGTTTGAAAGAAGAACTTTAAAAGCTTTATTTTCACCCGATAAAATACCCATAAAACAAGAGGAAGCTCAAATGAGCTTCCTCTTGTGAAAAATTGTGGGACAGCAGTGGCTGATTGGCTCCCTTTTTTATTTTCAGATCCGCAGCATAAGGCTTTTCAATTGTTCGCTGTATTTGAATATAAGATGCTTAATTAAAATGATACGTCAGTCCTGCATATACCGCCCGACCTTCACCCGGTGTTAAACGAGCAGGATCTTTGCCGGCATCGTTATAGCCCGATGTCACGGTAGATGCATATTTTTTATTGGCCATATTTCTGAAATCCAACCAAGCCAAATACTGTTTTTGTGGTTGCATATAGCCGAATGATGCTCCCCAAATTTGCCAATCTTTTGCGTAGAAGCTATTGGCATAGTCGGATGCGACCTTTGCGGCATAAAGTGTATTAACCGCAGCATAAAAGCCTAAAGGATGTTCGTATTTCAGTTCAGCCTGATAGATGTGTTTTGGTATACCTGCAAGCTCATTTTTTCCAAATACCGCATCATTTTTATAGTGAAAATCATTCAAGGTATAGGCTTGTTTCAGTTGAACTTGTCCATATTCATCATTTTGCCAAAGTGAACTGTTTAAACCGAATTCAATCCCTTGATGAATGGTGTCTGAAGCATTCGATTCGGCAATAATCTTTTTAGGCTCTGATTGGATTTCAACAGCCAACAGTTCATTTTTAACCTGTGAATAGTAATATGCAATATTCCACTCACCCAGTGCATGTTGACCACGCCCACCTAGTTCAAGAGTGTTCGCTGTCTGACTATTCAAATGTATCGGAGCACTTTGGCGTCCCGTTGCTGCACCACTACCATCTGGGGAGTATTGATCCGACCCCCAAATTAAAGCCCATGGATGTGGTGCTTCTAAGCTTCGACTGACATTGGCAAAGAGCTGTGTTTCAGGTTGGATTTGATATCGAAAACCTAGCGATGGCAGGACATTCCATTCACGAATATTTTCTTTATGGCTTTGCACAGGCCATGTCACTTCACTTTCACGATGGGTGTACGCCAATGCGACACGACTATCGAGCCAAAACTGTGGGTGTAGTGCCAAGGCATTGGCATAATGTAAAACATAGTCACCACCTTGGTAGGTATAATGCCGCGTTTCTGTACCCGCAGCATAGGCGCCTTGCGCTACACGCAAGCGTTCAACGACCTGACCATCTGGCAAATGCGTGGTACTACGAAAACCTAAAGTATTTTGGCTTTCATGCCCCCATAGCGTTCGGTCAAATTGGTAGTTAAATAAGGTAATGATATCGTCATAGTCAACATCGGTACTATACAAACCTTCTTGCAAATCCATCGGATAATGATGATAGGCCAGACCCAACTGTAAGCGATCACCTGTGTCCAAAGTCATATTGGTTTTATTCGCCAACCAAAGACTTCCCGGCTGCGGACGATTATTATTCAGCGAGATATTTTGGGCTACTGCTTGTTTTGGATTTTGTTCAATCTGTTGTTGGGTTAGACGTCCCGGCGTTTGGTGTTCAGTCTCTCGGTAACGCAGATAAAAACGTGTATCTAGGTTAGGGTTTATTTTATATCCCACATTGGCCGATAAACCTTTGCTCTGGCTTGAAGCATGATCTTGAAAACCGTCATCATCACTTTGCGTTAAGGAAAGATAATAGTCTAAGTCGCCAATTTGTTGTCCTGAATTGATTTCACTTTTTTGATAACCGTGGCTACCCATTTCATGGTGCACTGACAGTTTTGCTGCATTTTTTCCAGTTGGGCTAGCATAGTTAATTAGACCACCCAGGCTTAATGCACCACGTGTTAAACCATTAGCCCCCCGTAAAACCTCTATATGGTCTACCCACAGCGGCTCAAGCAGTTCATAAGGTGTCCCACCCGGCCCTGTAAATGGCAAATCATCTAAGGTCACATACAACCCTGAAGCATGCGCCCCCGGTGCACGATTGATCCCCGAGCCACGTATCGACAGTTTTACCCCTTCATTTCCAGAAGATGCCGCGTAAATCCCCGGTTGATTTTTAAATAAATCAGCATTTGTTCGCTTCGGTATATCTTGAATGTCTGCTGCAACGATCGCATTGGTTGCACCATTTACTTTGGTTAGTGCTTTTTTTATTTGTTCATCCATTGAACTTTGTTCAACGTTGATGATAATTTCAGGTAATACATTGCTATCTGCAACACTATATGGTGCCATCGCGGTGAGCATCATTAGGCTTAAAAGCTTAAGTGACGTGTTGTTATATTTGGAAAATTGAGGGACATCCATGATTGCGTCTTCTAAGTGAAACGAAATTGACGGCAAGGATTGTAGTATGTTTTATCGTCATGTATGTATCAAAATATTTCAAAATTCATGATTTTTATCAATATCCTTCTTCGTATTTTTATATTCAAATGATTTGTTAAATGAAATAAAACAGATAATTATATTTTTTAGTCAAAAAATAAAAGTTTCTAAATAAGATAAAAGCCCTCAATCGATAAAGATCAAGGGCATGTATGGATTGAGAGCACGAATTGAAAGATTGTCGGAAAGTTAGATGTCAAATCCTGAACATACTTTCAATCACGCTCTCGTTAAATTGATATTGAAATTTCTAAGCCAATTTAAATTAAACAATTCTCTGTAACGACATTAGAAGTTATACATCGCGACTGCATTGATTCTGTTATCTTCCCCCTTGGTACTGCCATTTGGTGCAGCGCCAAAAGCTTCACGTTCACCATAGACATATTCCAGACCTAAACAAATCGGCTTAACAGGGCTATAAAATACATTTGCCCAAGCTTGCCACAAGTTTTTATTGGTCTTGGTTTTATCGACTAATGAGTTGACATAATCTGCATTATTATCTGCTTTCATATAACCATAGCCCAATGTTCCGCGCCATTGTGCTGAAATTTGTTGAGTTAAACCTACTGTAATCGAGTCAAATTCATTGGTGGCGATGATGTCTTTATCCGCATTGGTCACAAAACCTTGGTTGGTCCATGACACAAAACTACTGTCGCCTTTGACATGGTAATAATCCGCTTTGAGCACTGTTTTATCCGTCAAATCTAGCTTTGCGCCCAGACCAAGTCCCCATGCGGTTTCTGTATCCGTATCCGTTTTCTTTTCAGCACCCATCGCACGTGCGCTCAACATGAGTGTATCTGTCATTTTATGGTTTAACCGCGCTGTTAATGCAGGCAAACGCATATTTGAACTGTCATCCTTAGAATCTTCTGCGGCAAGTACTAGATTTGTCTCTGGACTAAATTTGTGACTATAGCGAACTTGAGGTGTACGTTTAACAGCACCACCAACATAGCCCAATGCATCAATAGTTTCAGGCATATAATCAGGTATAGCAAAGTTAGACCATGTTTGCCCCACCAACCAATCACCATAGGTCAAATAGGCATGACGAATCCGCAGTCCATCATTTGCGCCCAAAAAGTCGACTTCAATTTTACCGCCTACATCTCCCACTTGAGTTGGCGTTTTAAAGTCTAGTCCTAAACGTGTGGCAGCAAGTGTTGCTTTTAAACGATCTGAACTTTCAGCATTCCCTTCTAGCGGAACACTATTCATTTGGTTATACAGGCGAGATAAGCTGCCGCCTTCTGCCTGATAAGATGCATCTGCACGCACATTGCCATACAAGCTAAACTCAGCGCCCGATTTGGTATTTAAACTCAGGCTCGGTGTTTGAGTCGGTTTTTGATTCTGCACAGCAACTACAGATCCTTGTTTTACGTCTTTGATTTCACTCGACAAAGTGTTTTGCTGTTGAACATATTGCTGCATCATGGCTTTTAACGCTTTGACTTCTTCACGCAACTGTTCAACTTCAGCTTCGCTGACTGCCGCATGTGTCCACATGGGGAACACAGCTGCACAAGCCAGTAGCATCGGTTTAATTTTAAAGGTTTTTTTGACTAAATTTAGCTTTTGAGTTTTCATCCTGACCTCGATTTGGGCGATGCCCTTTCCTTATTTTTTGTCACAATTCCCACTAGCCCTCATGCTGTGCATCAGGCCTGGAAACTAAAATTTTGGGGTAATGTTAAATCTTTAAATACCGGCTTAATTCGCTGGATTTTTGATGGCTTGCGTATTGATCTTTCGTGATTGACCTTGAGTAGATACCTCTACTGACGCTTGTAAATTCACCATAAAGATTGCTAATGCAGCTATGACACCCGGAATGGCAATCACCAAGAAGTTCATTTGATGTGGCAAATTCATGGTTAACAGCGCACCAGTAAGTACCGGTCCAACGATTGCACCAATTCGTCCAATCCCCGATGCCCAGCCCATACCTGTAGAACGTACCGTGGTTGGATAGTATTGTGCGACAAAGGTATAAAGTAGGATTTGCGAACCGATGGTAGCTGCGCCTGCTACAGCAATTAAGGTATACAGAACCATTTGCGGACTGTTAAAGCCCAGTAAGATTAAAGCCAAAGCGCCACACATGAACATGATGCTCAGTACTTTTTTGATATGGAAGCGGTCAGCCAAAGCACCACCACCAATAGCACCTACCATTCCACCAATATTCAGCGCAAAGAGGAAGATCATACTTGCACCAAGTGAATAGCCAGCTTGAATCATCAATTTTGGTAACCAGCTTCCAAGTGCATAAACCATCAATAAGCACATAAAAAATGCAATCCAGAACATGAACGTACTGAAACTACGCCCTTGTTGAAATAATGCTTTTAACGGAGCGTTGTCTTCCTCAGAAACTTCATTGAGTACAAATTGCGTATCTGTTGTGAGGACTTGTTCAGGGGCAATTTTAGAGACAATTGTTCGAGTCGTATCTGTTTGATGCTTAGAGGTTAAATACATCAATGATTCAGGGAGGAATTTCCAAATTAAAGGCAGTGCAAGACATGGAATAATCGCAATATAAAACATGATTTTCCAGCCATATACTGGCACTAACCAAGCACCCAATAATGCTGAAGCCATACCACCAATGGCATAACCACTAAACATTAGTGCAACCAAGGTGCTACGTATACGTTTTGGCGCGTATTCTGTCATTAACGCGACCACGTTCGGCATAACGCCACCGATGCCTAGACCGGCAAGAAAGCGTAAAATACCAAACTCAACGGGAGTACTTGCAAAAGCGCCGCAAAAGGTAAAACCACTAAAAATACCGACGCAGATCATAATGGTTTTTTTACGACCAATTTTATCGGACAGTGTGCCAAAACACATGGCACCAAACATCATGCCAAATAAAGCCGTACTTGCCAGTAAGCCGGCTTGTACCGCAGATAATGACCACTCTTGCATCAACAAAGGTAAGGCAACGCCATAGATCACCAAGTCATAACCGTCAAAAATAATAATCAAAAGACACCAAATCAAAACACCCCAATGAAATGGCGTAAATTTGGCTTCATCAACCAAGGTATTAATATTAATTTTCTGGTTTTGCATAGCCCACCTCCTAATTGTGAAGCTTGTAAAATTCGCTTTTCACAATGAATAAGTTGGTGCTTAATGTCCAAAACCGATTAGGCATGTTTGTATACCTAAAAAGTTAAATACAAATTAATCCCTTGATTCCGCTTTATTTAAATAGATCATTTCATAACTGCAGTTCATCTGAACGTCTATCAACACATTACTTAAAACACAGCACGATCATATGGAATCGCTTCTAAATCATACACTTGATAAACACTATCAAATAAACCACGAATATCTTCGCTTTCATCCATATTACGCACAGCCATAAATACAGGGCTAATCGCGGCTTCGTCTAAGATAGGAACAAAGGTTAAATGTGTTAATTGCACACTTTGGGCACTCATTGGGGTGATACAAACCCCTTCGTTCGCTGCAACAAAGCCCAGTGCCAGTTGTAATTCACGAACTTCACGTACTTTTTTAGGTTCCAAACCATACTCTGAAAATATGCCACGCACTTGGGTCGAAAAGTTTGGTTTGTTGTGATTTGGATAAAAAATCAATTGCTGATCGATCAGATCTGCAAGATATATACCTTCCTTTTTTTGTGCAAAAGGATGACTGGCATGTAAGGCTACCACTAAGCGTTCTTCACGCAGTAAAACCCGTTTGATCGCGGGGTCTGAAATACGCAAACGCCCAAAGCCGACATCTATACGACCTTCTTTTAATGCTTTAATTTGTTCAGTGGTCGCCATTTCCTCCATTTCTATTTTTAAATGTGGGTGTTGTTGTTTGAATAAATACAAAATATTCGAGAGTAAACCAAACAATAAAGAGCTCACAAAACCGATTGTCACGGTCCTTTCTGTCAAACCGATTCGTTTCGTCATTGATTTAATTTCTTCTGCATTAGACAAAAGTTTTAAAGCATGATGATAAAAAAACTGACCTGCTTCTGTAGTCTTAAGCGGACGGCTACCTCGTTCAAATAACTGAATTCCAAGCTCATGTTCCAAATTTTGAATCTGCCGACTCAAAGGTGGTTGAGCTATATATAGTTTTTCTGCCGCTTTGGTAAAACTCTGCTCTTCAACCACCGCGACAAAGTATCTTAAGTGTCTTAGTTCCATGGCTATCGATACCTATTAAGTATAATAAAATGCAAATTTGATCTTCGACGTGAAGATTTTATTCTTTTAAGGTATATCACATAGACAGGATTAAGCAAATTTAATCCCATCCAACAGATCAAAAACATCGTGCAGCGCATTACCTGAAAGAAGCTTCAGCCGCTACACGAAACAACTTAAAAAGTATTGTTAGACAACCAAACAAGGAACGTGGCAGCCAAAGACCTCTTTTATCGAGTGATAGCCACCCAAACTTAAATGCATACTTAAGGAGATATAGTATGAACCGTCAAGAGATTGATGTTCTGGTTAAACAAATGAACGTAGATACAGCGACAGGGCCTGTTGACCAACGTGTACAGCAAGTTGTGGTACGTTTATTGGGTGATTTATTCCAAGCGATTGAAGATCTGGATATTACTCAAACTGAACTATGGAAAGGTCTAGAGTATTTTACAGACGCGGGTCAAGCAAACGAATTAGGTCTTTTAGCCGCAGGTTTAGGTTTAGAGCACTATCTTGATTTACGTGCGGATGAAGCTGATGCGAAAGCAGGTATTACAGGTGGTACACCACGTACCATTGAAGGCCCTTTATATGTGGCTGGCGCACCTGAATCAGTGGGCTTTGCTCGTATGGATGATGGTACGGAAACCGATAAAATTCCAACTCTGTTTATTGAAGGTACGGTAACAGATACCGAAGGCAACATCATTGAAGGTGCTAAAGTTGAAATTTGGCATGCCAACAGCCTAGGTAACTATTCTTTCTTTGATAAGTCTCAATCTGACTTTAACCTTCGCCGTACGATTCTTTCTGACCAAGACGGTAAATATGTTGCACAAACTACGATGCCCGTTGGTTATGGCTGCCCCCCAGAAGGTACAACTCAATTTGTTTTAGACAAATTAGGCCGTCATGGTAACCGTCCATCACATGTACATTATTTTATCTCTGCACCAGGTTACCGCAAGCTAACCACTCAATTCAACATCGAAGGTGATAAATACCTTTGGGACGACTTTGCCTTTGCAACTCGTGATGGTCTGGTAGCAACTGCTGTTGATATCACAGACGAAGCTGAAATTGCGCGTCGTGGTCTAAACCAACCGTTTAAGCACATTAGCTTTAATGTTGAGTTAGTTAAAGAACAAGCTGCAGCACCAAATACTGAAGTTGATCGTCGACGCGCTAGCGCTTAATTACTCACTCAAAGGAAGCCGAGCTGTCTCATCCAAGTTTGACAACTCGGCGACTATCCCCTCATTGGACAGTCGGAGAATGGACATGCCACGTATTCCTGTAATTAACACCAGCCATCTAGATCGTATTGATGAACTTCTTGTCGATAATTTTGACACTGGTGAATTTAAACTGCACCGCTCAGTATTTACTGATCAAGCGTTATTTGATCTTGAAATGAAATACATTTTTGAAGGTAACTGGGTGTATTTGGCACATGAAAGCCAAATTCCAAATAACAATGATTATTACACGACTCATATCGGTCGCCAGCCGATCATCATTGCACGTAACCGTAATGGTGAACTGAATGCCATGATCAATGCCTGCTCACACCGTGGCGCACAGTTATGTCGTTATAAAAAAGGCAACAAAGCAACCTACACCTGTCCATTCCATGGTTGGACTTTTAATAACTCAGGTAAATTGCTCAAAGTTAAAGACCCTGCTGAAGCTGGTTATTCAGATTGCTTTAACCAAGATGGTTCACATGACTTGAAAAAAGTCGCGCGCTTTGAAAGTTATAAAGGCTTTTTATTTGGTAGCTTAAATCCTGATGTGCCAAGCCTTGAAGAATTCTTAGGTGAAACCACCAAAATTATCGACATGATCGAAGGTCAATCTGAAAACGGTTTGGAAGTTTTACGTGGTTCATCTACCTATACCTATGAAGGTAACTGGAAACTGACAGCTGAAAATGGCGCAGATGGTTATCACGTTTCAGCCGTACATTGGAACTATGCAGCGACCACACAGCACCGTAAAGAAGCACAAGCAGCAGATAATATTCGTGCCATGAGTGCAGGTTCTTGGGGCAAGCAAGGCGGTGGTTCTTATGGTTTTGACAGTGGTCACATGTTGTTATGGACCCAATGGGCAAACCCAGAAGACCGTCCAAACTTTAGTAAAGCCGATGAATATACTGAAAAATTTGGCGCGCCGATGTCGAAATGGATGATTGAACGTTCACGTAACCTATGTCTTTATCCAAACGTTTATTTGATGGATCAATTCGGTTCACAAATTCGAGTTTTACGTCCGATTTCTGTCAATAAAACTGAAGTCACCATTTACTGTATCGCCCCTGTTGGTGAAGAGCCAGAAGCACGTACACGTCGTATTCGTCAATATGAAGACTTCTTTAATGCTTCAGGCATGGCAACACCTGATGATTTAGAAGAATTCCGTGCCTGCCAAGCCGGTTATGCAGGAATTGAGCTGGAATGGAACGACATGTGCCGTGGTTCAAAACACTGGATTCATGGACCGGATGATGCAGCCAATGAAATTGGATTAAAACCGCTATTAAGTGGCATCAAAACGGAAGATGAAGGTCTTTACCTTGCTCAGCATCAATATTGGTTAAAAACCATGAAACATGCCATCGCTGAAGAAAAAGAATTGGCACAACAAGTCGCAAATGAACAAGGAGATGTCGCATGAATGCAACTGCACATTTAGACAGCGTAAGTATTGAAGCTGTATCTCAGTTCCTCTACCGCGAAGCGCGTTTTTTAGATGATGAAAAGTGGGATGAATGGCTAGAGTGCTATGCCCCATCTGCATCATTTTGGATGCCGGCTTGGGATGACGACGACCGCCTAACGGAAGATCCTCAGTCTGAGATTTCTTTAATTTATTATCCAGACCGCCAAGGTTTAGAAGACCGTGTCTTCCGCATTAAAACTGAGCGTTCATCTGCAACGATGCCAGATACCCGCACCAGCCATAACATTAATAATGTCGAGATTATTGAACGTGATGGCGAAAAAGTGACGGTGCGTTTTAACTGGAACACCTTAAGTTTCCGCTACAAAACCAACTATAGCTACTTTGGCATGTCACGTTATGAAATTGATTTTTCAGGCGAGCAGCCAAAAATCCTCAGCAAATATGTTGTTCTGAAAAACGATTATATCAACCAAGTTATTGATATTTATCACCTATAAAAGCTTATTTCACTAAGCAAGGTTTAACTTTCAGCCAGAAGGATATTTGGCTGAAAGGACACGTTATACCAGATTTTCAAAAGGATATTCAGCCATGTCAAACCATAATGTTGCACTTCAATTTGAAGATGGCGTTACTCGTTTTATTAGTGTTGCTCAAGGTGAAACCCTATCCGACGCAGCCTATCGTCAAAAAATCAATATCCCTCTAGATTGCCGTGATGGCGCATGCGGGACATGCCGTGCATTTTGTGAGTCGGGTACTTACGACATGCCTGAAGAATCTTATATCGAAGACGCTTTAACCCCCGAAGAAGCAGAGCAAGGTTATATTTTAGCTTGCCAATGTCGTCCTAGTTCAGATGCGGTTTTCCAAATCAGTGCATCATCTGACGTGTGTAAAACTGAAATTCATGAGTTTCAAGGCACATTGTCTCGTGTTGAAAATATGTCGGATTCTACGATTACCTTTGATATTCAACTGGATGAAGGTCAACCTGACATTAACTTCTTGGCAGGTCAATACGTCAATGTCGGCATTCCGGGGACTGAAGAAACTCGTTCGTATTCGTTTAGTTCAAAGCCGGGCAATCGTTTAACAGGCTTCGTGGTTCGTAATGTCCCTGAAGGCAAAATGAGTACTTTCCTGAGTGCCGATGCGAAAGCCGGCGACAAAATGACCTTCAAAGGACCTTTTGGTAGTTTTTATCTGCGTAATGTTGTCCGCCCTGTGGTCATGCTTGCAGGTGGTACAGGTATTGCGCCGTTTATGTCCATGTTACAAGTGCTTGAAGAAAAAGGTTCTGAACAACCTGTTCGTCTTGTATTTGGCGTAACCAATGACTTTGACATCGTAGCAAAAGACAAGCTCGATGAATTACAAAGCAAACTCCCGTGGTTCGAATACCGTACTGTGGTCGCTCACCCTGAGTCACAGCATGAACGTAAAGGCTATGTGACCAGTCATGTTGAAAAAGATTGGTTAAACAATGGCGATGTGGATATTTACCTCTGTGGTCCTGTACCGATGGTCGAAGCGGTACGTGGCTGGTTAGATACCGAAGGCGTTAAACCTGCAAACTTTTTGTTTGAAAAATTCTCAGCGAATTAAGGGAGAATAGTTTAATGTCAGAACAAGCCAGATTTAACAATAAAGTTGTCATCGTTACCGGTGCCGCTCAAGGTATCGGTCGTGGAGTAGCACTACAAGTGGCTCGAGAAGGCGCTCAAGTGGTATTGGCAGATCTCTCAGATTTTGTTGAAGAGACGCTTAACGATATTCAAGCCCACAATGGCGATGCTATTATTGTTAAAGCCAATCTTGAAACATTTGCAGGCGCTCAATCAGTTGCTGCTCAAGCCATTGAAAAATATGGCCGAATTGATATTTTAATCAATAACGTTGGCGGTGCGATTTGGATGAAGCCCTTCCAAGAATTTTCAGAAGAAGAAATCATTAAGGAAGTTAATCGTTCATTATTTCCAACCCTCTGGTGCTGCCGAGCCGTGTTACCTGAAATGATTCAAAATCAGCAAGGGACAATTGTAAATGTATCTTCTATTGCAACCCGAGGAATTCACCGAGTGCCATATTCAGCGTCAAAAGGTGGGGTTAATGGCTTAACCGCTGCTCTCGCTTTTGAACATGCCAAAGATGGTATTCGAGTCAATGCCGTAGCCACAGGTGGCACAGAAGCCCCACCACGAAAAGTACCAAGAAATACCAATCCATTGTCAGATCATGAAAAACAATGGATGCAAGACGTGGTCGATCAAACCATTGACCGTACATTCTTAGGACGCTATGGCACAATTCAGGAACAAGTGAATGCCATCTTATTTTTGGCATCCGATGATTCATCTTATATGACAGGAACAGTCGTCCCTGTTGGTGGTGGAGATCAAGGTTAAACGCTATACCGTCATTGGTTTAATTCAACAGGCTCATTGGCATAGTCGCATGGAGGCAAAAGCGATGGCACCCCTGTTAAAAACATTAAAAGAAGATTGGTCGATCTCAGCGACGGTTGCAGGATTTTTAGCCGTGCTGATTTCATATTCAGGCCCACTGATTATTTTTTTCCAAGCCGCACAAAAAGCTCAAGTTTCCCCAACCATGATGATTTCATGGATTTGGGGGATTTCTATTGGTGCAGCGCTGGCGGGTATTTATCTCTCAATTAAATATAAAACCCCGGTAATTACCGCGTGGTCAGCGCCTGGTACGGCTCTTTTAGTGACCCTATTTCCGAATATTTCGCTGAATGAAGCCATAGCGGCTTATATCACATCCGCTATCGTTATTTTTTTGATCGGCATCACTGGCTATTTTGACAAACTTTTAAAATGGATTCCTCAAGATGTCGCTGCGGGGATGATGGCAGGTATTTTATTTCAGTTTGGTCTTGGGCTTTTCACTGCGACAGATAGTATGCCGATCATTGTCTTTGGCATGTTATTGGTCTTTCTTATTTCTAAAAGACTATCGCCACGCTACGCGATGATTTGGGTCTTACTGACTGGTGTCATCCTGAGTTTTACATTAGGAAAAATTAATCCTGTTGATGTGAATTTTCAACTCGCTATACCGCAGTTTATTGCCCCAATTTGGACTTGGAACTCGACTTTAAATTTGGCGATTCCCCTAATTTTAGTCAGTCTGAGTGGTCAATTTCTTCCGGGGATGGCGATCATGAAACTCAGTGGATATGACACGCCAGCTAAGCCCATTATCACAGCGACCAGTATTGCCTCGCTCGCTGTCGCATGTGTCGGCGGCATTACCATTGTTTTAGCGTCAATTACCGCAGCCATGTGTATGGGCAAAGATGCACATGAACTAAAAGAAAAACGTTATATAGCCGGTATTGCCAATGGTATTTTTTATATTTTAGGCGGCTTATTTGCAGGCAGTATTGTCATGTTATTTAGCCTATTACCTAAAGAGTTAGTCGCCGCACTTGCAGGTTTAGCGTTATTAGGTGCGATTGGAACAAACATGTCCGTTGCGATGAAAAATGAGGCCAACCGTGATGCGGCGCTAATCACTTTTTTAGCGACAGCCTCAGGTATGCATTTTTTAGGGCTAAGCTCAGTATTTTGGGGGATTTGTATCGGTGTCGCTGCACATGTCATTTTGACCAAACGAGTAGCCACACAAGCACCGATGACAACGACTCAAGATTCTAAAAGTTCATAATGTCCAAACGCATTGCCAATACAAAGAAGATGGAACACTACATCTTCTTTGTTTAATCGAAAACTCAATTTTTTGATTTTCTTGTCATTTAAACTTAAAAATTCAATATTCGAAATTAAGAGCTCTATAGGATAAAAAAGGGATCATGTTGCATCATCCCTTTTTTACTTATCTTTGAATTATTTACGTTTTTTCTTACCACTAAGTAGATCTATGGCTTGGGCATAACGTGTAGGTGCAATTCGCTGAATTAAATCAATAATTTTGGCATCATTACCAATTAAAACTCGACGTTTATTCTGCTTTACCGCATCTAAAATGACTTTTGCTGCGACTTCAGGCGGTGTTTTTAGCACTTTATTAAATGCTTTGGTTGCCCTATCTGGGTTCATCCCTAACGCACGAATACTGTCACTCATACGCGCGCTATTTGCAATATTGGTTCGAATCCCACCCGGATGCACGCAAGTTGCGCTGACTCCAGCATTTTCCAAGTCTAATTCTTGGCGTAAAGATTCAGTAAAACCTCGTACCGCAAACTTCGTTGCATTATAGGCACTTTGAGTCGGTTGAGCCGTCAAACCAAATAAGCTGGAAATATTAACTATATGTCCATCGCCACTTTGTTTTAAATACGGTAAAAATGCTTTTGTCCCATATACCACGCCCCAGAAATTAATATTCATAATCCACTCAATTTCATCATAATGCATACCTTCTACAGTACTGGCTAACGCGACACCTGCATTATTAAAGATCAAATTGACCTGGCCAAATTCAGCTTGGGTTGCAGCCGCCCATTGCTCTACAGCGGCACGATCAGACACATCTAATTGGGTCTGAATTATTTTCACACCGGTGTGCTTAATCATTTCAGCCGTTTGTGCAAGACCGTCAAGGTTGCGATCACTTAATGCTAGATGCGCACCTGATTGAGCCAGTTGAATGGCTAACTGCTGCCCAATACCTGAACCTGCTCCAGTAATGGCTGCGACTTTGTTGTTAAAATTTTTCATCGTTATTCCTATACACACTTAATCTCGTTCAGTGAACAAGCTGCATTTTCATATTATTCATAACACAAGCTTAACGAGAACTGATCTATGAATGAAATGATTTTATTTAATTGTAAAATATGAATGCTATACATAGCTCTTTAGCGTTATTGCTTCAAATCAAATTAATGTAATTCAACATGATTAGAGCAAAAATTGAAAACTTAAATGAGCCTTTTAGCTCCGGCTTTTTTTGGGATTGTAGCTCTAAATTTTTCAGCTCAAACAGCGTTTGATATTTATAAAAGTGATACAAATCCCAAATGTTATAAACAAAGCTCAACATTTATTCTATTTTTCTACACGATCCAGATTCTACATATTCAAAATCAGTATATAAAATCCACAATATATACTTATTTTTTTGTGAATATAGCCCTTGAAGACAACAAGGCTGATGCTTTGTAATTTTCCAAGTCTTGTGTATCCACCCTTTGGAAGATCAGGGATGCACATCTCTTACTATGTTCAATAGAGGTTCTAAAATGATAAAAACAACTCTTAGCCTAATCGGTTTGTCACTGGTGTCTAGCTTAGCTTTGGCTGCTGATCCATTGCATGGTACTAAATGGAAAACCATCGATGACCAAACCAAAAAACCTTTATCTGTAGTTCAATTTAATGAAATATCAAAGGGCGTTTTATCTGCAAAAATCGTTGATGTACTCACCCCGGGTGAAGCAGAAAACTGCCAAAAATGTGTAGGTAAATTCCACAATAAACCACTACTCGGTGTGCAAATCGTGAATGGTTTGAAAAATACCGGTAAAAATACCTATGACGGCGGTAAAATTACTGACCCGAAAAATGGTAAAACCTATAGTTTCAATGCCAAAATGTCGAATGACGGCAAGACCTTGAATGGTCGTGGCTATATTGGTGTATCTGCGCTTGGACGCAGCCAAACATGGATACGTGTAAACTAATCCTTTATGTACAAAGTCAAAAGCGGCTCGATTGAGTCGCTTTTTTTGTATGAAAACCAAGAATGAAATTATTCGAAAATAAAAATTAAACGGTATAACGTTTGCTTAGCCCCCATTCGGCTAATATTCGACGATAGGTTGTCGATGAGCGATCTGCTTCGAAATGCGCCTCCATACTGATATCCAGTGGCAATTCCTCAGGTTTTTGACTTTCCACCATGTCCTGATCTTCAGCAAAAATTTGTGCATTAAAATCATAGACCGCTTGTAAATCGCCTGTGGTATCAAAATTACGAGTTAAAGGCACAAATAAACGGGTTTTATTATGCGATACAGGACAACAGGCATTTAATATTTTTAACACTCCATTTTCAGGAAAATCGATGGTTAAAATTGCAGAAAATGGCGGATAGACATCAAACGTTCTTTTCCATAAAAAATCTTCTGGCGCTAAATGTTGTAAGCCATGCGGATAATTACTCACATCACTAAGATATTCTGTATGTAGTCCATAGTCTGTACGCACTGTCGAATATTTTTTCACTTTGGGGTTTTCACGGTCTGCAAAGCTCTCATGATGCACCCATGCGAAATGTGCAACATCAATAAAGCCTTCGAGCTGACGTCCACTTGAACCACCAATATCTACATAAGGTGGCAATATAGATTGGTGCTGCTCGTTATCCCACGTGTCTAAATCTGGAAAATTGGCCGTAGATTCATCGCGATTAAATAAACTGGTCCACACCAATCCATATTTCAATACAACTGGAAATTTAGTTAATGAAAAACGCTCTGAAATTTGAGTCAGCTCTGGCTGTGCGGGAATTTTTACACACCTTCCTGCGCCGTTATAATGTAAACCATGATATGGACAAATAATGTCTTCACCCTTGACCCAGCCTTTAGTTAATGGCACCCCTCGATGTGGACAAATGTCACGAACCAAATGAATTTTTCCACTTTCAGTTTGATATAACGCCATTTTTACATCGAGTAATTGCACTTGTTGCGGTTCAGTCGAAACATCTTCTACACGTGCAACGGGATACCAATGCTGCGCCAAAATATTCCAGTCGTTGGCATCAAATGTACTGCACTGAGGTTGGGTAAATAAATTGAGTACTGGAATGGCATTCATAGTTCATCTCGACAATTGCAATATTTCTTTAGCATTTAGCGCTATTTAAATTTTGCTAAATCCTTATTTTCTAAGTCGAAATTAAATTCTAAACACATTTCTGTCTATTAGAATGATTTGCATAGATTGTTCTGTTTTTTAGAACATTAAGCATTGATCCCTGCTTGATTTGATAAAGCTGGCATGAATATCGCTTAAAATGCATAACATTATGATTCGCTATTTACGCGATAGAGATTGAAGCCTGTATGTCGATTACTTTTTCTAGATTTTCTGAATATTTTATGGCGGTTGCACGGACTGGAAGTCTACGCAAAGCTGCTGAACAACTTTTTATTTCAGTCTCGGCAGTACATCGACAAATCGTTTTGGCAGAGGAAGAACTGGGGGTTGCCCTATTTGAACGACTACCTCAGGGCTTAAAACTGACGCTTGCGGGTGAATTACTGTATGCCGATTTATTAAAATGGCAAAAAGAATATCAACTGACGCGAACTCGATTTGATGAAATCCAAGGCTTAAACCGTGGAAACATTGAAATGGGTTTTATTGCAGCTTTGAATGACAGTTTCGTCGTCGACTGCATTCAAAAGATGGCTGAAACCTATCCGTGGATCAACCTCAATATCAGCATGAATAGCAGTGAAGATATTTCCAGAAAAATCGTCGATGCAGAATTAGATTTTGGCATTATTTTAAATCCCAAAAGCCATAGCCAATTAGAGATTTTATCCTTTATAGAAATTCCGTTGGGCTTTGTGATGTCGCCGCATCATACCTTGGGTGGGATGGATAAAATTTATCTTTCAGATACGTTAAATGAACGGCATATTTTGCCGAGTGATCCACTCATTATTAGTGAATATGTACAGACTTTATATAAACATCATAAGTTTAGTCCTATTCAAAAGATCGAATGTAATGACATTAGAATGATACTGTCATTGATTCAACAACAATTAGGCATCAGTTTGATGTCATACATGGATGCTTTGCCACTGCTTGAGAATAATAAGATTATTTTTAAACCGATCCGTGAAAAAGGCTTACACAGTTTGACCATTGCTTTATGTGTCGCATCGAAACGCCAAACCTCTCGAATTTCTCAGATCATGATTAATCTTTTGGTGGAAAAAATGGAAGAAATTAAGATCAATTTAAAATCTTTGAACCCCTAAAACCATTATTTAAGCTTTTTTTGTCACATATTTTTTTGTAAAAAAAAGCCAGTGCGAATAACCCGTACTGGCTGCTGAAAGCTAAAGTTTTATTAGTTTATTTTTTTAATCCAATGGATTGCCTACAATATTACTAATGATGCCTTTCATAATATGATTGCCTTGTTCTTTACGCAGTTCTGCATACCATTCGCGCGTCACACTTTCATCTTTCATATGCGTCACATCACAACGTTTACGCGCTCGCAGAACCAATTCATTAGCACGTTCATTACGTTTATTTTGATAACGACGCAATGAATCTTGTAAGCCCAAAGTATTGATTTGCAAAGAACGAGCTAAATAAATTGCATCTTCCATTGCTTGGCAACCACCTTGTCCAATATCAGGCGTTGTGCTGTGTGCTGCATCACCCACTATCACCACACGACCTTTGTAGAAATCTGCAAAAGGCTCAATATCATGAATTTCTACCCGATTGGTTTTTTTGGCATCTACAGCATCAATTAGCTTTTGAACCGGTTCACACCAACCTTTAAAGTATTCTTTAAATAAGGCCTTATATTGTGTGCGGTCATTTTCTAAGCCTGCTGCTAAAGGTACATCAAAGAAGAAATAGAATCGGTTGTCGGCAACGGGCATCAGCGAAACGCGCTTACCTTCTCCTACAAATGTCGTCCATTGATCTGCCGCAGCAAATTCTTCTGAAATATCGACTAAACCGTTCCAATTGACATAACCTGCATAGCGGCGCTCAACTTGTTCCCCCAATACATACGCCCGTGTCAATGAATGTGTACCATCGGCGCCAACCAATAAATCAGCCAGAACCTCACTTCCGTCAGCAAAACGGGTGATCACTTGATCATCTTGTTCTGAGAAGCTCACCATTTTTTTGCCTAGATGAATATTCTCACGACCAAATTCATCCATGAGCATATTTTGTAAGTCTGCGCGTGAAACTGGATAAGGTCGCTGACCAACTTCTTCGATTAAAGGAAACAGACTAAACTGTGTCATAACATCGCCCGTTAAACCATCGATATAGGCTAAGTGATCCATCTTGCCACCGAGCTTTTCGACTTGTTCGGTTAGCCCCAAATAGTTCAAACATTTGACACCGTTAGACCATAAAGAAATAGCGGCTCCAACAGGTAAAATTTGTTCTGCCTGTTCATAGATGGTTACTTGGTGTCCAAATTTTTTCAAAGCGATCCCTGTCGTTAGGCCCGCCATACCTGCACCAATAATTGTAATGTCCATCTATAACTCCCCTGTGTTTTTTTAAATATCTTTCTCCTAAAAAGCGAAAAGCATGCCATTTTTTCAAACAAGCAATAAAAAATTCTAAAGTTGGCACACGCTGTGCTTCTAAACACGTGTAAATGCTTGTTTTTATCAAATGTTAAATTTTTAACACTGAAAACTAAATGCATATGTTTTAAATGAAAATAGTGAATGGATTTTATATATGGCAACTTTACTTGCACCTAGTTTTGATATTCCTGCACAATTACAGACACTTACAAATTTAGCAGATGACCGTATTGGTGCAAAAATACTTGAATGTTCAGATGATTTTTTTGCAGAAGCAAAACGCATGCTTCAATTTAATGCACCTATCTTTGTCGAAGATAAATTTGATGATCATGGCAAATGGATGGATGGTTGGGAAACGCGTCGTAAACGCCTTGCAGGTTATGATTGGGCAATTATGCAACTCGGTGTTGCTGGTCGAATTCAAGCCTTAGATATTGATACAACATTCTTTACAGGGAATTATCCAGCTTCCGCATCAGTTGAAGCCTGTTTTGCACCAAGTGGTGAGCTAGCACAGGCAGCATGGGTCAATATCTTAGACAATACCGTATTGGGCCCGAGCCAACACCATATATTGAAGGTCTCAAATGATCAGGTTTTTACCCATGTACGTTTAAATATATATCCAGACGGTGGTATTGCACGATTTAAAGTCTATGGTGAAGTTCAGGTTCAAATTCAAGACAGTACGAGCACATTAGACCTTGTTGCACTGGAAAATGGTGGACGCGTAATTGCTTATAGTGATGCTCATTTTGGACATCCACGAAACTTAATTAACCCTGGTCGTGGTATCAATATGGGAGATGGTTGGGAAACTAAACGTCGCCGTGCACCAGGTTTTGACTGGTGTATTTTGGCTTTGGGTCAATCTGGTGCAATAGAGAAAATTGATATTGATACTGCCCATTTTAAAGGCAACTTCCCTGCGCAAGTGTCCATACAAGCTATTTATGTGGAAGATGCCACTGACCCTCAACTGATTCCGCAAAGTATGTTCTGGCCGTTTTTGCTAGATTCACAAGACATGCAGATGGATCACATTCATAGCTTCGTCAGTGAGATTTTAAAGCATGAAAAAATATCGCATATCCGCATCAATATGATTCCTGACGGGGGGATTAGTCGCATACGGTTATGGGGAAAAATACATCCTTAATTGCAATATTGATAAAATAGGAAGCCTTCGTGCTTCCTATGTGTATGGTTTCAATTTTTTTAATTAAATGCCCTATAAGATATCTAAACATGACACACAGCATAAAAATACAAGCTCTAAGTATTGAAGGCTTTGCACCTTTTGGTGAGGTTATTTGTACGACTGGACATGATTTTTTCCACATCAATGATGCACATACAGAGCGATATCATGCCCTCGTAGAAACAGAAATTTCAGGTGATGCGGTTGCTGGAATTAGCATCTTTAGAAATATCAAAACCACTGAATTGCCTTTTACGATTTCGATGTTAGAGCGGCATCCCAACGGCTCACAAGCGTTTATTCCAATGCAAGCACAGGCTTTTTTAGTGGTAGTTGCACCTGCGTTGGATGATCACAGCCCCGATCTTACACAGCTATGTGCTTTCATCACTGATGGTAGCCAAGGAGTCAACTATCGTGCAGGAACATGGCATCATCCTCTCCTGACACTCGAAGCACCAAGTAGCTTTGCCGTCATCGATCGTATTGGGACTGGGCATAATTGTGATGTGTTCCAGTTCCCAATGCCTATTCACATTTCAAATTAATGTATTTAGCTTAAATACTTAGAGTTAAATAGACTAAAAACCATCTAACCATCTAACCATCTGTTAATACATAATTTATTTCACCTCTTGATATAGTTTAATTAAAAAATATCGCAATAAAAAAGCCCTCTACTTCGAGGGCTTTATTGTTCGATACAAACTATATTCTATGAATCATCGTATGGTTCAAGACCCAAGATCTGCCATGATTAATGATGCACATCTATCGCCATGCTTGGGTTTTTAACCTGATCTTTGCTCATATTCACTTCTTTATTTTTAAATAAATTCAAATGATTGAACACAATATTTAAAATAATCGCCATCAAACAAGTTGAACTAATACCTGAGTGAAAGAGTGTTTGCACCCATTTCGGGAAGTTTGCATAGAAAGAATGATCGATAATTGGAATCATCCCTGCTGCAATTGCAGTCGCAACAATGATGAGGTTCTTTTGCTCGTTATAGTCAATTTTCGCCAAGGTACGAATACCACTTGCCGCAACCGTTCCAAACAAAACTAAACCAGCACCACCTAATACAGGGACTGGAATCGCTGCAATCAGTCGCCCCATAATTGGTAGAACGCCTAATACGACTAAAATCATTCCACCCGCTGCGACAACAAAGCGACTTTTCACACCTGTAATCGCTACTAAACCGACATTTTGTGCAAAAGCACTTTGCATGAATGAACCGAAAATTGGCGCTGCTGCACTAGATAGCATATCTGCACGTAAGCCATTGGTAATACGCTCAGCATCCACTTTGGTACCTACAATTTCCCCGACAGCAATAATGTCTGCCGTCGTTTCAGTCATAATCACTAAAGTTACGATCAGCATGGCAATAATGGCACTTAACTCAAAAGTTGGCATACCGAAAGCAAAGAAGCTTGGAAATTGAATCCAGTTACCATTTGCAACTTTAGAAAAATCTCCAAAGCCAAAGGTATAAGCGAGCACTGTACCGAAGACGATGGCTAACAAAATAGATAAACGTCGGATGGTTGCATTACGTGTTAAATTCAGCGCTATCACGATACCCAAAGTTAAAAATGCCAAGCTGATGTTCTCAGCATTTCCCCAGTCTGGTGCTTTATTATTGCCCCCATCATCCAGCGTACCGCTACAGGAAGCAATGAAAGACCAATCACGGTGATCACACAGCCTGTCACAATCGGTGGGAAAAAACGAATAATTTTTGAAAAATAAGGTGCTAGGAAAAAGCCAATTAGAGATGCAACAATCACCGCACCATAAACAGCAGAAAGGCCACCGCCTGCGGTTACTATGGCAATCATCGTCGCCACACCTGCAAATGAAACACCTTGTACTAAGGGTAATTTTGCACCGATATATTTCACACCGACGGTTTGTAGTATGGTCGCCAAGCCACCGACAAAAAGCGCCGCCGCAATCAATAAACCGATCTGCGCAGGTTCAAGTCCCGCGGCTGTACCAATAATCAATGGCGGAGCGATAATACCGCCATACATGGTTAATACATGCTGTAGTCCATAGGCAAGGCTTTTCCCTGCGCCTAAATATTCATGTTCTGGTGAAACTGTTTTATTTTGTTCTGTCATTTTTATATCCCCTATTTTTTAACTTTGCTCTTAGCTGCCACGATACGTTGAATATGCAAATGGGCTGATGAGTAAAGGAATATGAAAATGCTGCGAGGCATCTTTTACATAAAAATGAATCACAGCTTTTGGAAAAAAGGTTTCGGTATTTAAAGTCTGAAAATATTCAGCAGTCGCAAATTCAAGGCTATAAGCACCTGCTGTAAAGTCCTTCAGCGCAAAATCATTGACACGACCATCTGCATTGGTTTGGGCTGAACCTAGTAACTCTCCGTGTGCATTAAATAATTGAATGCTGACGTTTGCTGCGGGTTTGCCTAGATTGGTATCTAAAATATGTGAGCTAATCATGCGCTAAGCTCCTGTTTTAATCTTAATAAGGCAATTTCAGCCAGTTGATGATGAACAATTCGTTTTTCGGTTTCAGGATCATTCAATAATCGATATTGCAGCGCCTGTAGTACATCTTCACTACTGAGGCCAGAAGCTTTGATTAAAAAGAGGTATCCGTACTTTTTCTCATACGCGACATTGCCTTTGAGCAATGCAAATTGAGTTTCTTCATCTGCTGAAATTTCAGACTGTTCTTGATTTGAAAATTGTTGTTCCAAACAACTTAATTCTGCCTGTGCCTTTTTTTCACCAATCCGTGGATGGTTATCTAAAGCATTTTTGATTTCATCCCAAGTCCAAGCATTTGCAGCTTTTACTGCTTGCTCTGTGATTTGCGTGACACAGGTATAAGGACGCTGCGCCACAATGTGTTCTGCCCAGCCTTCAATTTGCACACAGTGCTTTAAAAAAGTTTTTACATCTGCTTCGGATGCTTTATTAAATTCAACAAGTTGCACTATAAAATCGCCTAAAATTATTGAATGATTGTTCAAATTTAGTTTTGCAATATCAGTGCCAACCTAGGTCTATGATGTCAGTTACCTATGTACAGGCCTAAAAAAAGAGGAGCTAAGCTCCTCTTTATCCAACTATTTTTTTATTAGACTGCATGATGTGTATACCAATGTTCCGCGATATCACCACGGCGACAGATCCACACTTTTTCATGTGATTGCACATAATCTAAGAATCGTTGTAGTGCTTTAAAACGGCCTGGTCGCCCTAAAATACGACAATGCATCCCAATCGATAACATTTTTGGCGCGCTTTCACCTTCTTCATATAGCACATCAAAAGCATCTTTAAGATATTGATAAAATTGTTCACCACTGTTGAAACCACCCGGTGAACAAAACTTCATATCATTGCTTTCGAGTGTATAAGGAATAATTAAATGAGGACGGGTTTGACCATTTTCATTTGTCAAACGACTCCAAAAAGGTAAATCATCACCATAGTGATCACAGTCATATTTAATTTGCGGAAATTCAGCCAATAGCTGACGTGTGTTGGGACTGTCACGCCCTGTGTACCAACCAATAGGCGTCTTTCCAAATAATGCTTCAAGCACACTAATTGCCTGATCCATGTGCTGACGTTCCAACTCTATCGGCATATCCTGATAATGTAACCAGCGTTGACCATGTGAAACGACATCATAATTGGTTTGTTTGATCGCATCGACAATATAAGGATTGCGTGCTAAAGCCATACCAACGCCAAAGACCGTCATGGGTAAATCACGTTTTTTAAATTCTTCATGAATCCGCCAAAAACCGGCTCTGGAGCCATATTCATACATCGAGTCCATCGACATATGTTTGGCAGGAAAACTGGCCGCTCCAATAATATCGGATAAGAATTGTTCTGATCCTGCATCCCCATGTTCGATGTGGTTTTCTCCACCTTCTTCATAGTTCAACACGAACTGCACTGCGATACGTGCCTGATTAGGCCATACGACTTGAGGTACATCGCCATGATATCCAATTAGGTCTCTGGAATAATCCTGTTGTTGGATCTGGTCAATTAAGTCTTGTCCACGTAAGTAGCCTGTAGTCACTTCAACTTCCTAATTTGTTATATCAAACAGTAAAAAATTAGGTAGAAACAAGCAAATTATGCGCCAATGTCGTAGACGGCTAAATAGCTTTTCATATCAATGACCATTGCCTTTTTTTAAAATATTGAATGGTTGCCCTGAATCATCTGCAATGATTGAAATTTGCCAAATTTCATCTATTTCTGGAAAATTCTGATGCAGTTGATCAATGAAATAGTAATAACCCGGTGTATTTTCGGCAATATAAATGATTGTATTTGAACACAATATATAGAGTTGAATCTCATCAATGGTTCCAAGATCTTGGCGTACGACATCTATACTTTGAATATCTTTCCATAATATAGTTTTAGTGCTTATTTCAGGCCCAGTTATAGTGTATGTGAAACCATCATTTAAATATTCAAAATCACCTTTCTCCTGTCTTAGAATTTCAAATTCGTTTGTTTTATTTTTTATATCTTGTTTTAAATCAATTGAATCTACAAACCAAATATGAGGATGACAAATTATTGCATTCCAAATAATAAAAATACAAAGTGTAATAAACCATATATTAGCTGTAATTACTATTGTAAGCACTGCCAATATAAATAAGATAAAACCCAAATTTATGTTTAAAAATAGTATAGTTGAAGTACTTATTGGCAACCGTAATTTCATTGGTAACTGCTTGAACAAAATATCATCATCATTCAATTTTTCGTTATATTTAAAGTAAAAACAAATTGCCAGTATTAAAAATGATATTAAGCCAATGAATGTAAAATGTTTTTCCCATATTTGCCAATTAGATAAAAAATATATAAAAATGACCATAAATATTGAAATTGAACAATACATCGTAAGTAAGGAATTTAAAAAAATATGCATTCTCATTGATTTTTTAATCTTGTAAATTTTTTAATGGTATAACTATACTTAAAAATACATAAATTTAAAGCATCATGATCAAATATCTTTGTAAAATCAAAACACTTAACTCTGAAAATTAATTTATATTCATAAGTCATTTTTCACTCAGTTCCAAATAAAAGATTCAAACAATAAGATTGGCTTGCAATTGATTAATCCACGCTTTGGAGAATGGCTTTGTTGCACAAAGATTGGAAATGCAAAACGCCCCTAATTGAGCCAAATTTAAGGCGTAACTTGGGTAAGTGGTCGACCTAATTCCGTAAATCTGTTGAGGACTGCTACACGTGTATGTATCTCATTCACTTGGCTATCAAAACTCCTTGTATTGAGTTTATCTCCTAATAATTTAATGCAGTACATCTTAGTTTCAACCAAACTTCGCCGATGATAGCCTGACCATTTTTTCCATAGTGTCCTGCCTAAACGTGTAACTGTTCGAAGTAATTCATTTCGCTCTAGCGAGCTACTCTTTATATCTTTCCATGGTTTCGCATTTTTTCTAGGTGGAATCACCGCATGCGCTTGCCGATCTGCAATGACCTGACGGCATTGCTTGGTGTCATAAGCTCCATCGGTATAAACAGAGTCAATCTGCTCATCTTGTGGAATCTGATCGAGTAAATCACCAAGCACTTGTGAATCACTCACATTATTTGTAGTGAGTTGAATGGCGCGTATTTGAAGGGTTTCAGCATCTATACCAATATGAAGTTTACGCCATTGGCGACGATATTCAGGTCCATGTTTCTTGCGCTTCCATTCGCCCTCACCTAGAAACTTCATGCCTGTAGAGTCTATGAGTAGATGCAGCCCATCGCTACTTTTTTGGTAGCTGATTACAATATCAATATGTTTTTGTCTTCTGCAAAGCGTACTGTAATCTGGTGCGGTCCAATTTAATCCACAAAGTTTAATCAGACTTTGCACAAAGCCAGTGACCATACGTAAAGATAGACGGAATAAGGATTTAATCATTAAGCAGCATTGGATAGCTGCGTCGGAGTAGGTTTGATTTCGCCCTTGTTTGCCTTTTGATGGAGCATACCATTGCGTAGCAGGATCAAACCAAATGGCAATATTTCCGCGACTCATGAGTGCTCGGTTATATGCGGGCCAATTGGTTGTGCGGTAGATTTTGTGTGTAAGCTTCTTCATTTGAAAATTATATCGCTGAAAAAGCCTTTACAGATAGGTTTGTGCAACAAAGCCCAATAGAGCCATAAACGAGCAAAACTCTACAAAATATTAAAAAAAATATTTACTCATAATTTTTAAATTTTACTCTTCACTCAACAATGCAATATATTGAAAATAAATAAATTACAAAAATATAGATAAACCTAATATAATATTCATAAACTTCACTTTCTTTTTTTATCTTCCCGATCAACAAATAACTCCCATTATAAATTAGATCAACAAAGATAATAAAAAAAACTACTGCACCAATAAAACTCCAGAAACCTACCCCAAAAAAGTAATACTTTATTAAAAAAATCAAAAACTCAATAATAAAAAAAATAGCTATAATTAGCCTTTTATAATCGTGATAAACTCTAATTACAAATTTATCCATTATTATTCCTTTTTAAACTATCGATCCATCTCATTACGAACTGCATCATTACTTTACCTCTTCAGTAGACATCAATTATTTAATACACATCACGGCGGTAACGACCTGCTTTACGCAGTGTATGCAGTTGTTCAATGCCCAGTATCTCTTGCAAAGTGGCATCTAGCGCTTTAGCCATATTCAAACTGCCGCAGATATAGAGACAAGCCCCTTGCTCTAGCCAATCAATCAATTCAGCTTTTTTTACAACTAGGACATCTTGCACATACTTTTCAGCAAATCCATCACGAGAAAATACCCGATCGATTTCTGAAATTTTACCTTGGTTTTGTAATTCATGCAGTTCATCAGCAAAAATTGCATCGAAAGCTTGTTGACGTTCACCATAAATAAACCAGTTTTGATAGTGCACCGTTGCGACGCGTTGCCTTAGATGTGAAAGCAAACTCGCCATTCCTGAGCCATTGCAAATCAAAATCGCAGAGTGAACGCCTTCTGCTAAGTGAAAATTTGGATTCGCACGAATACAGGTATGAATATATTGACCAAATTTTAAATCTTGTGTTAATAAACCAGAACCTAAACCTAGTTCATCGCCATGCTGCTCTTGACGTACGACGAGCTCTAAATCTTTTTAATTAAATAGAGTTTGATAATTTCACGCTTATACTAAACGACTGAATAAAGACTATAATAAAAATTAAAAATTCATTCGCCATTTGCGAAATCTTCGAGCAATCATGTCCAAAAATCTTGCAACGCTGATTGGATTCAGTGCAATCTTACAATGGTCTTCTATTGTTGGTTTACTTAAGAAAATTAGTTTCAGTATTAGCCCTGATCTTGCTGTGCTCTTTATGTATACCTTGAGCGCAATTATTCTATTGCTCTTATTTAAAATTCCAAACCTTAAACTGGTTCCGCGCCAATTTTTGATATACGCCACCCTTTTATTTGTGATTTATGAGTTGTGTTTTTCGTATGCCATTGCTTTGGCTCAAACTGCTCAACAAGCGATTGAAATCAGTTTAGTCAATTATTTATGGCCGAGTCTGACAATTGCCGCGTTAATTTTATTTAAAGAATTAAAATTTAACTTTTTCGTAATCATTGGTTTAGTCATTAGTTTGGGTGGCATCATTTTGATCCAAACGGGTAATGGAAGTTTTAACTGGTCTACAGTCTTTACGAACATTCAGTCTAATCCATTAAGCTATTTTCTTGCTTTTATGGGAGCGAGTTTATGGTCACTCTACTGTGTGATTACACGTAAATACAGTCTTGGACATAACCCTATTTCATTCTTTTTCGTCGTGATCACGATTATGCTATGGCTAAAAATGTTGATATTTCACGGTATTCCGCGAATGCCTGCCGTAGACTTACATACCGGTATGTATATGTTGACCGTGTCCATTGTAACCGCTTTGGGTTATGCAGCGTGGAATGTAGGTATTATTAAAGGCAATATTACGATATTGGTGACTTTATCGTATTTTAGTCCGATTTTTTCTTCGGTTATTTCAATGTTTATATTACAGACACCACTGAGTTTAAGTTTTTGGCATGGTGCCATTTTAGTGACATTCGGTTCGCTGGTATGTTGGATTTCAACCAGCTGGCCACAAATAAAAGCCAAATTAATGCAATTGCGCCATGAATAATATGAAGCAGTCACTTGGCTCATTTATCTTAAACTGAATAACAAAACCGCGATTAGGCACAGCATATGAAGTAACTGTGTTGGTGCAAAATATAGAAAATATTTCCAGCCACCTGTGAGAAATGCATTCACACATTTTGAAATTGCATGGGCTGATAATCCAATCACCACAGCATAAACCAGTGTCAAATTATCGATATTACCTTGCATCACAACGGTTGCCATAGCTGCATGGACTTCAAAGAGTGATGCTAATAATGTCCCTAAAATTAATCCTTTATCACCTAAAGCGAGATTTAATCCATACACAAGTGCTTGGATCAAAGTGAGCGTGATGGCAATGATTGCCGCCTGTTTTAAGCTAAACATTCGACTATCGGTATTTTCTAACGGCGCTGGTTCATTCGCTTCTACACAAAGTTTTTCGGGTTCTGTCTCTTTATTATGCTGAACTTGAGATGAGCCATAAATCAGATATAGCGCAGCAAGGACCAATATCAAGATGCCGACGATACTTGGTATAACTAATATTTTAAACCATGCAAAACTCACCCCAAGGACGATGATCAAGAGTTGAACCAATGTCGCAACACATGAAAAAAGTCCTGCCCCTGCATTACTTTTGGCACTGGCTTTTCCTGCTCGTACTTCCATGCCTAAGCTTGCGATTGTTGCTGTGCTCGACACAAAACCTGATGCCAAGGCCGATAAGATAATCGCTTTATCAGAAGATAGAAGCCGCTTGGCGATGTGCGCTAATGACTGCACCACCAAGATCAATATCAGTAATTTTAAAATCACATAGGGATTTAATACTGAACCCCAATAGGCTTGATTTGGAGTTAAAGGTAAGGCAATTAGGATCAATGCCAGTAAAAAGACCCCATCTCTTAACTCATAGTCTTTGATCCAATGTGCTGCAAAATGATGTAAGCCTTTTTTTCCAAATAATATGAGGGTCAGCACCACAGCCAAACACGCAGCCAATGGAATATTAAAAACACAAGCGGCGCCGATTAAATAAGTCATGACAAAAGCAAGTTCAGTGGTTGTTCCAATATCTTGTTTTTGTTGGCTTAATCCATAATAGCTAAACATACTGACGACAATTGCACCGAGCACACCAACAGCTAAATGGATTAAAAAACACAGTGCTCCTAACAATGCACAAATGGTAAATGAGCGTAAACCGGCAAAGCTCTGTTCACTGTCTAAATTGTTGTTACGTTGACGCTCCAAACCGATGAGCAATCCACAGCCTAAAGCCGAAGCTAAAATCGTTAACAATGCGGGGAAGGATAATGTTTGTATGAGTATTTCCAAATTTAAGCCCTCCCATCAAAACATTGATTATTTTGGTAATATAAATAAAAAAAATTAACGCTAAAATTCGAAAAATAAATATATAAATTGGACAAATTGAGCATTTTCAATCATGTTCAAAGTTTAATCATCTTTTAAATCATAAACAATTCCATGATAAATATCTTAGTAAACATTAATTTTTCTCATATTTTAATTAAAAATATATTCGAAAAACTGACTTAAATTCGGCCTTTATTTGCCTTCATGACTGTTTAAAGCACAGATTAAGCCCAAATCACCATAATGGCCGCAATCACCACAAGGGCTAATCCCCAATGATCGGTTCTTGCGAGTTTTTCCTTAAAGAAATATGCAGAGATTAAGAGGCTAAATAAGATTTCGATTTGACCTAGGGTTTTGACAATCGCAACCGTTTGCATGCTCATAGCAGTAAACCAGCCCAATGACGCTAGAAAGCTACAGACACTAACGCGAAAGGTCATACCGACTCTCTCCCACATGGCAATGAGCGTTTTGCGGCTAAATAGACTGAGGTACAGCAGCATAATCACACATTGAAAGCCAATTACACTCAACAACACCCACGCCGCACGATGCAAAGTCGGTAAATCACTTAGCTCTAAACTGGCTTCACGAACCAATAAAGAGGTAATAGCAAAACTTAATCCACTCCCTACACCAATGCATAACGTTGGCAGAGATAATTTTTGTCGTTGAGAACCTTTGCTTAAAAGAAAAACGGCAACACCACCAACCAAAACACCAATCCAACCAAATAAAGTTAAATGTTCACTTAAGAAAATCACCCCAACAATGGCCGCAAATATGGCTTCACTTTTCGCTAAACCGACGCCGATGGCATAATTCTTTTGTTTAAAAAGCAAGACCATTAAAATCGTCGCTAAAATTTGACTTAGTCCTGCAATCACCACATAGACCCAAAACATAGGTATAAATGTGGTTACCTGACTCACAGGCTGTTGTTGGTACAGTACAAATAAATAAATGCAGGCAAATGGGAGTCCAAAAATAAACCGAGCAAGGGTGACACCATACACATCAACAGTGGTACTGAGTTGCTTTTGAAATGCATTGCGCCATGACTGCATAAAAGCAGCCATTAAAGTGAATAAGATCCAAACTGGAAACATAAGAAAGGTGGTTTAACGGTGGATGCCTCATCAATTTACGCTTTTATTGAATTGAATGCGACCCAACACGGCTAGATTATTCATTGAACTTGGTTATGGATTCGTTGAAAAAAATTTATTTAAAAACCTGATATTAAGAACTTGGTATGTATCGAAAGGGAAGTTTTTATAAAAAAACGCAAAGGCATGTCACCTTTGCGTTTTGCTCTTTACCAATATAGTTAGTAACTTACATTAAGTTAGCTTTCTAGTAATACAGCACCAAATTGCTCACGTAGATCTTTTTTCAGCATTTTACCTGTTCCACTCAAAGGAATAGCATCCACGAAAATCACTTTATCAGGTACCTGCCATTTAGCAACTTTATCTGCATAATAATCCAAAATTTCTGTATCAGATAAATCGACATCTGGCTTTTTAATCGCAATCAATACAGGACGCTCATCCCATTTCGGATGGGTCGCTGCAATCACTGCCGCCATTGCAATTTTAGGATGTCCCATAGCTAAATTTTCTAACTCAACAGAAGAAATCCATTCACCGCCCGATTTAATCAAATCTTTTGAACGGTCACTAATTTTTAAGAAACCGTCTTCGTTAAGAGTTGCAATATCCCCTGTATCAAACCAACCATCTGAGGTTAATGCAGACTCTGTTTTGCCAAAGTAATTGCCAATAATCCAATGCCCTTGGATCTGTAAATTACCCGTCGTTTCGCCATCACGTGCAACTTCGTGTGTACCGTTTTCTTCATCGGTAATACGTAAATCGACCCCAAATGGCGGACGACCTTGTGACAATCGTACTTGTAATTGTTCTTCTTCAGATAATAACAAATGTTTGGCTTTAAACTGGTTTGAAGAACCTAATGGACTGGTTTCGGTCATTCCCCAAGCATGAATCGTTTCACAGTTAAATTGTTCTTTAAATACTTTTAACATCGCAGGTGGGCAAGCAGATCCACCAACTACATTACGCACTAAACTCTGGAGCTGACTACCCGCTTGCTGCGCAGCATTAATTAAACCTTGCCAAATCGTTGGAACGCCCAATGCAACAGATACTTTATAGTCATCAATCATTTGCGTTAGGCTCGCACCATCTAAACCTGGGCCTGGCAGCACTAAAGTACATCCCACCATTGCCGCAGCATATGGCGTACCCCATGCATTGACATGGAACATCGGCACAACAGGCATCATAATATCTCGCGCTGAGATATTTAATGAATCCGGCATACAAATCGCATAACTGTGTAAGACTGTTGAACGATGGCTATACAACACGCCTTTTGGATTGCCTGTGGTACCCGAGGTATAACATAAAGAACTAGCCGATAATTCATCTAATTCTGGCCATGTATAGTCTGCAGATTGTCCCGCGATAAGTTCATCATAAAATTTAACATCTGGCACCGCTTCGACAATTGCTGCATCCGGTGCATCTAAACAAATAAAATGTTCAACAGATTTTAATAGTGGTTTTACTGCTTTGATTAACGGCAAAAAGGTTTTATCAAATAACATGACGCGGTCTGCGGCATCATTGATGATAAAAATTAATTGTTCAGGAAATAAACGTGGATTAATGGTGTGACATACATAACCACTACCTGAAATAGCGTACCAAGACTCTAAGTGACGATGGTTATTCCAAGCGATGGTCGCAACACGATCCCCTAAATTTAAACCGAGTGATGCAAGAACATTGGCAAATCGTTTTGAATTTTTATGGACTTCACCCCAAGTGGTTTCCGTAATCGTCGAGTCTGTATTTTTTGAAATGACTAAACTATCCGCATGATAGCGACCCGCATGTTCAATCATGCTACTAATCAAAAGCGGTTTAAACATCATATTACCAAGCATTCTTTGCTCCCACATTCATCCATATTGAGTTGTTGTTTTTCCGCACTGTCCTGCAGATTTTTTAAAACTTTGCACCATGTCAAAAGTGATTATTCTTTATCGACAAGGTTAAAGCAGTAGATATGAAACACATATCCAAAACTGATTCTTATGTTTTAACCTTAATTGATTTTAGAATCCACTGTTTTATTGCTCAAAATATGAATGCTTTAGTGGTATATAATGCAAAAATTAATAGCATCATCCCAATTCAAAATATGTTCCTATTTTGTTTCCGCTCTGTTGCTTTAAAAAATGTCGATTTCAGTTATCAAATAATTGACTGAGTCAATTAGCATAAAAAAACCCAGTCTAGATACACTGGGTTCGACGCATTAGCCGTTGTAGTTAAGTTGAAATAGTTACAGCACTTCAAACTCAATACGACGGTTTTTCTTACGGCCTTCAGGCGTAGCATTGTCTGCTACAGGCTTATTTGAGCCCATCCCTTCAGTACTTAAGTTCGCCGCCGCAATATTCTTTGAAATCAGGTAGTTTTTAACTGTATTAGCACGATCTTGGCTTAAACTTAAGTTTTTCTCAGGATTCCCTGAGCTGTCTGTGTGACCAATAATTCGTACTTTTTTCCCACCGACGCGATTCAGTGCGATAACCATTTCATCTAAGATCTGTACCCCAGATGGTGCTAAAATCGCGCTTCCAGATTCAAATTCAATAATACGATTACGTAAAGCCGCATCAATAATGGCCTGTTCAGCCTGATTGACAGAAAGCTGTGCATTGAAACGAAAAGGTGCTGTGACCAAAGACTGAAACTTGGTGGTCGTGGGTTGGATATCATCTTGATTTGACATCTTTCCACTTAAATCGACTTGCGTTCCGCGTACAGAGAGTTTCCCCTGTTTTACTTTCTTTAAGTCATCATTAATCATCTGGCTTACGCTATTGCCCCAACCATTGGGTGCAGTAACCGCTCGAACCTGAATTTTATCAACCACATTTGCCTGACCATAAGTCAAATAGGCTTTATTTAATATTTCTTGCTTGGTTGCTTCATTCGGTACAGCGCCTTCAATCACAATAGGCTCTGCCCAGAGCAAAGCCGAACAGCCTAAAATGCACACACTCGCAAGAAATTTGGGCAACATTGGTAAGATTCTTTGCATCATTATTCTTCTATAAAAGTCTGTCTAAAAAGTTTAATGCCATGAATAAGGCTGATCTGACGCTCACTCAAAGACTGTTCCAAAACGGCTAAGCCTGCATTTTGTTCAAGATAAGGATCAATCCAACTGGCATCGATCAGGGAAACCCAATGATCACTTTGCATATTTTGGGTAAAAACATCATTGAGTGCAGTAATATCAGCACCTTGAAAACCAAATAGTAAAACAGGTGAATCACTGTGTAGGATGCCAATGAGTAACTCAGCATCTTGGTTTTCGACAAAACGACTAATTAAATTGACCCAAAAAGCCGCGATTTCATAGCAGTAACTAATATTATTGATCGGTAAGATCAACACTTTATTCAACCGAGACGTACCCTGATGAATAATCGGTTGTAGCAGCAAACCGAGACCAATCATGCTTTGCGCCAACTGATAAGGCGTAAAATTCAATAAACGTGCAAATGAATGCAACGTATGGTGCTCATAAAAAGAAGAGGTTTCCTCTGTTCCGAACACTTGGATTTCGTTATTCAGTTTGCCTAATTTATCGAGCAAAATATCGGGATCGCGAATAGAACGCATCACTCGGTTACGCTGATATAAGTCAATCAAAGTCTGTTTATAACGATATGGTGCATACAAAATATTATCGAAAGGATCATCGATTTCTAGCAGATGAGCCAGCACCATTGGAAATTGACGCTTTGAACTGTCTTCACTACTAATCAAATTGGCAACCAAAAAACGCTTATCTTTTGGACTGGCAATAAAGAAATCTAATGAAGGCAGTGAGTTATACGCTGCATTAAAATTGTCTGAACGCATAGCGAACTCAAGCGCCTCCGTGATCCACTGATCAATTAACTGAATCAGTGAATATTGTTCACGGCTCTTTAAGAAGTCACCACGAGCTGGACATTTTCCATAATACAGCGGTGTCGTTCTCACTTCATACATCGTCACACTCCTTGTTCTTTTGCACGAATGCCACCGCTCTCATTTTTAAATTCATCATCATGGTGTTGCTGTTCCTTGTACAACACTCATCGGTGAAGTCGCGGGCGGCGCTGCAGGCGCTTGTCCTGCTGGCATCGTTTGCGCTGCTACGACACGAACACCTTTATTCGTCACCACTTGATCAACAAGAGTCATACCTGAATAGCCTGAACCTGTAGTTGGGCCAGATGCGTTACCACTGATTAAACGGAAGTTCACTTTTACAAACACTTTTGGATTTTGTTTGCTACGCCACACCATTTCAAATGAATTACCATTTTGTGTACGCTGAGCGCCTTCAACCAATCGGTTAATACCATATTCACCCGGCTCATCAAAAATGGTATGAGTTTGACCATCTAAGTCAATCGCGGTAATTCGTGCACCCGGAATTGCCCCTTTATTTGGCCATACGAAGTTCACCCATTGCTGAACACCATTTTCATACACCATACGTTGACCATCAATATCAATGGTATATGAAAGTAACTGTGTGTTTTCTAATGGGAAGAACTGGAAGTTCGATTGATTAGTTGCTGCAGGTGCTACTTGACTCAATTCCCCTGTAGCAACGCCATTACTTGGCGCTACATAGCGTTGGAAATTTGCCACAAATTGTGGATTTAAACCAATACCCAAATCTTTCCATGTTTTCGTGGTTAAGGTATAGCCACGACGAATCACCAATGGATCTAAATATTCTTTTACAAAGCGCGCGATACTTCCGTTTTCACCAAAAATTTGGCTAATTTCATTACTGGTCGCTTGTAAAGTGGCATTACTGTTAAATGGATATTTAGGTGCAAGATTGGTTGTAAAAGGTTGATACGCCTGCATTGCCCACAACTTATTAATTTCGTTTTGAGCTGGGATCAGTAATACTTCAAATGACTGGGTCACTGGCTGCATAAAGAGTTTTTGAATCAACTGCTGCTCTAATTCATTCAGACCCACAGACATTTTTTCATCCACAAATTTTTGCGTGCTATTAAAGACAGAGCTTTGATCATTGATGGTTTGTTTCACCAATGTCATGCTTGCAGGCCCCATATCACCGCCACTCTTCAAGTCATTGAACTTACTACGTACTTGACTCAAAGACAGCATGTATTCATCTAAAATAGATTTGTTTTGCTGATCATCACGCTTACGAACCAATTGATAGAACACATCAAATTCTTTTGCAATAACACCTTGACCGGCTTTTGAAGCCACTTGCTGTGCCTGCTGCGCATCATCACGGCTAAGGACTTTACGTTTAAACCACGCAATAAAGCCTTTCTGAGGTGCAGCCAGTTCTGCTTGAACAATTGGATTATCCCAACTGGTTTCTTTCGCAATACGGTCAACCACTTTACGAATTGGCGAATTTTCAGGTTCACCTAAAATATCGATAAAACGTGACTGCTGAGCGACATCTGCGCCTTTGCCATAATGCACAGCATTTAAGAATTTACGCCATTCAGCGATATATTCCTGCTTATAAAGTTCGGTTAACTGTTTACTGATCTGATCTGGACTGCCACTAAATGTCAGGTCATCAGAACGATTGGTATTGAGTACCCAATCTTGAGTATCCGTCGGATTATTCGCTGCTTGGTTAATCGCATCTTTTACATAATCATTCCATGCTTGGTAAGTAAAGATACCCGGCAAGGCATAACTACCCAACATGCTATTTTGGCCTGTTTCACCTAAAATTTGCTTCACAGTTACTGCTGGGAAACGTACTGAACCACGCATTTTAATTTCATTATAAACGCGGTCGCGTGCAGGAATACCCATGGTAACAGCCGTCAATAATTGACGTGTTTGATCAACCAATAAAGGATCAGATTCCATTTGCGGGAACGCAGGATCAGCAGCTAAAGTCATCGCATAAGATAAAACTTGTTCTGCTTTTTGAATCATTTCCCCACGTGGCATTTGACCACGATTTGAATCTAACCATGAACGCCAGAAACGAGTAACTTGGTCACTCAAATGGCTCGATTCCATATATTTATGATTGCTCATCATCAAATACGCCTTCAGTGCATTGTAGGCATCCTGAGGGTTAGTATCTGATGGTTCTAAATAGGGCTGATTTGATTTCACAGCTTGAGTGATTTGCACATTGACGTGATTTTCTTTCAACGTCGCTTCATTGGCTTTGACACGTTGTAAGTACTGCGCCATATTTTGCTGAGATGGTGCCAATACAATTTGTTGAATACCACGTAAATACTCAACTTTGAGTTTTTCACGGATTTTATTCCCTTGGTATAAACCAAAACTATATTTCAATGGACGATCTTCATCAAAATGATCGAGCTGCTGTAAATGTCCTTGTAATATCAGCAATGCATCCAATTGAGTCGAAAGCTCACTTCCGCTACGGCTTTCCATTTGTACAACTTTGTCTAGGTCTGCCTGAACTTCCGCCACGAGTTGTTGGTTATTACGATACGACCAAACCCATAACCCAAGCACCACAGCAACCAATAACAATGCAGCAATAAATGCCATAAAGCGCTGACGTTTACGTGCAGGATTGATATGTTGTTTAACTAGATTTTTATCTTTTAAAATGACGGTTGAAAAGAGTCCTTTTAAGAAATAACCATGGTCTTGCGAAACAGAATTTGTCGGAATGCCAAACTCACTATCCGTACTTTTCACCAAATGAAAGTCTTCAGCGATTTGCTCGGTCATTGGACTTTCAATCACACCTTCTTGTAACGCACTGGTGAAATAGAACCCACGGAATACCGGTTTAAACTGATAAGGGTTGTCTTGAAACAACGTACCAATAAAAGTTTTTAACACTGGCTTTAAACTTTTAAACTCAAGTGGAAATGTCATTACACTTGGAGAAATATTTTGCGAATGACGACGACTCAAGTGTGTCGTACTGACGCTCTTCAAACCATCGTATAAAATTGAATAATGCTTTTCGAACATCTCAACGGCATGCTCAGATGAGTCTGGATCATAAGGCAGTGTTGCACCCCAAACTTGATCAAATTCATCTTTATCATAACAATCAAAAAATTCTGTAAAGCCAGCAATCAAATCCATTTTTGAAAAAACGATATACACTGGCGCAAAAATTTCTAAACGTTCCGTCAAATCCTGTATACGTGCGCGTAAGTTTTTGGCTAATTTGATTGATTTTTCAGGACTTTGACTAACAAGCTCCGCCACAGAAACAATCACGATTAAACCGTTAATTGGTGCTTTAGAACGGTTTTTCTTGAGAATATTTAAGAAACCTAACCATTCTGAATGGTCTTCGGCATAAACAGAATATCGACCTGCGGTATCGAGTAACACACCATCTGTAGAGAAAAACCAATCGCAGTTACGAGTACCACTTAGACCTGCCGACACCATTTTCTGATGAGTTTCTTCAAATGGAAATCTAAGACCAGAATTATAAATCGCTGAACTTTTACCCGCTGCTGGGTTACCAATCACCATGTACCAAGGTAATTCATATAGGGCTGCATTACCCTTTTTGTCGCCGAGTTTTGATTTACGGATAAGTTGAATCGAGTCTTTCATTTGCTGATTGATCAGCGCAAGTTCTTCTTTATTTTTTTGTTTACCGTATTCAGCTTCATTATCCTTGGCAATCGCCTCAGCAAGTTCCTCGCCTTGCTTTTTATGACGATAATGCTGTACTAATTCATATATACCCCACAGAATTAATCCGAGAATATAAACAGCAACCACAATGTAAAAAGTCTTTTGCGGAATCGAATTATGCATGGCAACAATGGCCACAAAAAATGACAAAGCCACCATCGCTTTAGGATTGGTGACGTACTGCCAAACATAACCGAGGATCGTATAAAATAGTGTGTTCACAATGTTCTCAATTTCGTCTTAATTCTAATTAAACAGTTTCTTGTTCAAGTTCATCTTCTACTGAAAATGCTTGAATAAAAGCAAATGTCGATTCTTGGTCTGTGCTATAAATCATGGCAGTTAACTCTTCTGGCAAGTGCATACCCAACATGAATCCAAAAATTTTTGCCAATTGCTGGGTATTTCCAAGATTCTGTTTTGTATATAAAAAATGATAGGTTTCAATCGCGGTTTCATTAAATTTATACTGTAATTTTTTCACCACTTTTATATCTGTAGCATCATCTAACATCAATAAAAAGGGTTGTTCTTGATCATACTGATCTAAATTATTCAGTGCTTGAAGCTCTAAATGACGTTTCAACTCAGGCTCATGTGCCACCACTTGTAGCACTTTATTTGGAATTAAGCCTCGAACTTGAACGTCTGAAGCAGCCAAACACCAACTCGATGTAAACTCTGCAGCAATGTATTTTTCTTGTAGCCACATCTTTTCATCAATCCATTCTTGATCGATTTCAGAGTCAGCATTGAGAATCAAACTGACTTCAGACTTTTGTTTTGAAATCATTTCTAAAATGCTTAACCATTCTGAATAAGCGACTTGAGTGCCGATAAAATGTGGCTCGATATGAATTTGTTCAGGAATGATCGAAAACCCGTCGGAAAGATACTGCTGAATAATCTGAGCATAATCATCACTCCATTGATGAATCAAATTATCAGCAAGCAAAATATGGACATTTAAACGGTTTAGACGTGAAACTTGCTGTGCAGTGTTCGCCAAATGTTCTGGATGTTCATCTTGCGTATAATCTGGGTCCACCCAACCCGGATGCATACGGTACTGATATGCCAATTCACTATCATAAAAGAGTGCAGATTGCTTCAGATGCTCAGCGATTAAAAATAGACTTTCTACGTGTTGCTCTAGTTGTTGCTGAATAAGTGACTGGATTCGTTTTTCACGCATGGTGATGGCACTAAATTCATCATCTGCTTCTTCACTAGTAAGTTCATCTAAATCTTTGATTCGAAATGAAAGAACAGGCAAACCGTATGCATTGAATAATTTATCATCAAGTTCAGGACTTTTGAATTGTTGAATATCTTGGATAATTTGTTCATTTTCACCAAAACTATGCCAAGCCGCTGAAGAATAAACATTTAAACGAAATTGCTGTACATCGACAGGCTTCGGTTTTGCTTGTTCAATGGCCTCAAGTTGTTGTTGCTCAGCTTGTTCCTCGGCACGTTTTTCAGCTTCAAGCTTTTTTTCTTTTTGATGTTGAATGCTCTTATAAATCAAATAAGGCGACAAAATAATCGCACATAATGCGACAGGAAGAAGTAGAAAATAGGTGACCAGATCCAAAGCCGTCGGGTCATAGCCTGTATCTCGCCAGTAAAAAATCACGAAAGCAGTACACAAAACAAAAAGCGTACTAAAGGTTCCAATTATTAATTTCAGCATTATTATGAATTCCCCATTAAGGCATAACAGGTTTCTGTATTATCGACCTGTTTATTCGGCTGTAAAAATGCTCCCTGAGCTAAACCAATTCCGCTCAAAGAATTTAAACACACCGGTTTTATTTCTTCTTTTTGTAAAATTAAGCGCACATCCACCATTAATGTTGGACTGCACCAAGTTTGAATCATTTGTTTTAATTTTTGGCTGTGTGACTGATTCGGTAAAAATGTTAAATAATCTTCATGGTTTAAAGGTCCAATCACGATTTCAATTTTTTCGTCAATCTGTTGAATCTTTTCACCACAAAAAGTATTCAGCCCCAATAAGCTCGGCTGAGATCCACCTAAACATGTTCTCTGATCTTCTTCAAATACAAAAGTTTCAGGGATAAATTCTCGAATATCAAATTTCTGCTTAAAGATACAATTCAGCATGGTTTTTAATGCATAAGCTGTATTGTTTTGCCCCTGCATTAAACCTGAGAATTCAGCAAAATAATCATCTAAATCTGGCTGATCATGCTGGCTACTGATATAACCATTTAATGCATGTAAAATATCAAGATAGTGATTATCCTGCTCGATTTCATAACGAATAGGTAAATGATAATTTAAACTGGCATCAACATAATGTGCTGTTAATTTATGATTAAACAGCCCTAAAAACTTTTGTGTTTCGTGTCGCTGATGTCGCCCGCTGAACTTAATCTTATTGGTATAGCTATAAGGTAATGCACCTTGAATACCCGTTAAACCCACCATTAAATTTGTCAGTTCAACTTTCTCATCGTTGAACTCTAAACTTTCAATTTCAGTGTTCGGGAAGTTCAGATTAAGTGAACTATTAAACTCAAAGTCATTGGCCCAATGGACTTGAGCTGCTCCATAAGGTGCATGTCTTAACAAACGAGTAGCTTGAACAAACTCGTAGGCTTTCGGTTCTTGGAAAAGTCCGTCAATTACAGAGCTTTCTTGCCACCAACGTTCTGCACGCATTGGTATAACTCCTGTTGACTATTTGCATCAAAAACCGAGACATCGACAAAGCTGTTCATATTGACTTTTAAATTAAAGATATGTGCCAGTAATTGACTAAATATATACAGGCTATGTCCTCTAAATATATCCGCATCGATATCGAGCTGTACTTTTAAACCTCTGACAAATAAGGGAAACGGTTTACTATCCACAAGTTTCTGCGTGGTAGAAAACTGAATATTTTTTATGGAGTCGATAATAATTTGGTTTTCTTTCGATTTAGGTAAATTATACAATTCCAAAAGTTCTTTAATATGAGAGACCGCATCGCCTTTCATTAAAGACATATTATTCAAAGATAAATGTGAAATGACCCGCCACTGTTCTTGTTTATTTTGCTCAAAATAATACGGTAACGACGGTCGTTTGAGCATCAGAGCACGACGTGCCAAATTACTATCATTCAGAGTTAATGCATTTTGATCTTTATTATAACTTTCGTAAGGTAACTCACGATTACTACATAGTAGTTCAGTACTAATAAAATCGGACTGAGTGCTATGTGGGTCTAAAGCACGAGATATGATTGAATAGTTTAATTCCTGATGTTTATTCTTCATCTGCTGCGGATTTAAACTATAAAAAAACTGGACTTTATCCTGATGATAATGACTCATTGCAAAAAAAGGCAGTACCGGATAATACACTTCATCTTGGTTACTTTTTTCACGCACCATATTCATTTTTAAAATGCTATAGGCTTGAAAATATTCAGGATGGTGTGCATCTGTCACCAATGGATATTCCATTCGCTTATGATTAATCTTTTGCGGCTCTGCTTGTTTATTGAAAAGATTAACAATTGGTGTAGCAAACAATTTAAAATTTGCAGCATTTAATTCAGAATAATTTCGAATCGCTGCTTGATCATTTAAATTGAGTTTAAAGTGCATTTGAACATCAAATTCACTATGTTCTAAACTTAAAAACTTAATGAAATCTAAATTTAGATTTAACAAATTGAATTTTTCAGGAACACAAAAATATTCCATCAGTAAACGATATGCATGATGCGTATGTTGATCGATAGGTAGAACACTTTGAACTTCTTCAAAGCCCATAATTTCAAATGGATTGGCAATATCAAAAATGTGCTGCCCTACACGAATCGAAAAACTTGTAGTGGATTTAAAAATACTATCCAAAACCTGCAAAGGAAAATTAGAAATAGCGTCTAAAAAGATCGGCAAAGTTTCATTTTTGAGTAAAGCGTGCTTATTCGAAAAAATTTCAAATCCTAAGCTCAATGTGGCATTTTGATTTAAATGCATATGTGCCGATGGATGAGTTTTGAAATTGAGCTGTTTTAATTGAATCGGTAATAATGTGACTTCTTGTACCGTCTGATATTCACATTGAACACCGCGCGTACTTTTGGCTTTTAGACTGGTCGCCTTTGGAATAACGTGTCGATCTGTTAATTGCTTAATTTTATTTATATCTTCGAAGCTCACCACAGAACATGCAGGAAATGGTTTTAAATATTGAGGAAACATCACCTCAAAAATTGAACGGGTAAAAACGTCATAACTATCTGCAAGTTTTTTGTCAATCCGTGCAGAAATTAGAGAAAATGCTTGAATTAAACGCTCAATATGCGGGTCATCTATTTGTTCTTGGTTTAAAGACAAACGCTGGGCGATTTTGGGGTATTTACTGGCAAACTCACGGGACTGTTGTCCAAATTCCTGTAGTTGTTTTTCGTAATACGGTAACAGCTCTTCAATCACAGATAACCCACTTCATTAAGCTCTTGGAGAAATAACATATTGTTGTGTTGTTGGTTTTAATAAGGCATCAAAAATAACTGGTTCGTATAAAGGATGAATATTTAAATATGCCTGAATACTTAAACATAGTGCCCCCATATTATGGCCATCCATGAGCATTTCGACTCGAATCTGTTTTAAACGCGGTTCATGTGCAGCAATCGATTGCTCAATTGACTGGCAAATTTTGTCGCGATCCGATGGATTTGCTGTCGATAAGCCCACAAAATCGATAATGCCAAATTGCAAAATAGACTTTTTTGCTAATGGAAAGTCATCAATCAGTTCATCTAATTTTGCCACACGACTATTGAGGAGATCCTCTAAATCGGAAGCAACAGATTCACGAAGTTCTTGCAAAGACAGACCTTGAGTCTGCTGAGCATCAGCTGGTAATAAGCGGTCAAATAAAGTCGTTCTAAAACCATAAGGATAAAGCTGATCGAGATTCATATCTTCTTATAAATATTTAAAAAAATGAAAATAGAGGCTACCCAAGTTAGCCTCTATCTGAATCCATCTATTACGCTGCGTATGAAGCAGTGTTGTTAGATAATGACCACTTCTTAGTAACAGCACCTTTCGCAGTACCGTTAATATCTTGTTGGTTATATGTCCACTCTACTGCAGCATATTTCAAACCAAATGATTCGTGTGGAACACCTTCATCATTTACAGTTGGAGTCACGCTAGAAACCAACACATGTTTCAGTTTGATTTGAAGATATTTGATACGTTTGTCGCCATTCGCACGGTAGAAATCAATTTGAACTTCATCAAATGTATAACCTGCTGAACACGCTTCCCAAAGTTTAGGGCTTGTCGCATCTAAATCTTTAACAAAAACCATATCAGAATGTTCTACACGTTCTGCAGTGTGGCCACCCACACTTGAAGAAGTCGCAGATTTAGGTTGACGGATGTTATGCGTCCAAGAGTTTACTTCTAACCAACTCTTGTGCTCTGCATCACGAGATTCGCCGTCTACTTTGTACTTACCACGAAATTGAATGTATATATCTTTCATTGTTCTGAATACCTATTTATTTAAAGTTATTATAGTGTTGACCCAAAATTAATTTGAGGACTGAGGTAACTCGGTCACAAGTCGTAATGAAACAGACAACTCATCCAACTGGAAATGTGGTCTTAAGAAAACCACAGATTTGTAGTGACCAGGCAAAGCTGGATTTTCTACAACTTTTACAGAAGCTTCACGCAATGGATACTGAGCTTTAGCTTCTTGAGATGCACCATCATCGAGTAATACATATTGCGACAACCATTCATTTAAGAAAGTCTCAACATTACCCGCTGATGCAAAACTACCCACTTTGTCACGCATCATTGCTTTTAAATAATGTGCAATACGTGAAACTGCCATGATGTATTGGATCTGGCTAGACAATGCAGAGTTTGCATTAGCTGTATCGCTGTCATATTTTTTAGGTTTTTGCGTCGATTGCGCACCGAAAAATGCTGCATAATCCGTATTTTTGCAGTGTACCAACGGAATAAAACCAAGGTCACTCAGTTCTTTTTCACGACGGTCGGTAATTGCAATTTCAGTTGGGCACTTAAAGACCACTTCGCCATCATTGGTTTTGAATGTATGGACAGGCAAGCCTTCAACTAAACCACCACCTTCTACACCACGAATCGCAGCACACCAACCGTGCATATCAAATGCATTGGTTAAACGCGTACCAAAGGCATAAGCCGCGTTCATCCATAAATATTCATTATGGTTTTCACCTGAAACTTCTTCGACGAAATTAAATCCTTCAGTGGCAATGCCTTCTTTTGGATCATATGGCAAACGACCCAATACACGTGGCATTGTCAATGCAACATAACGTGCATCATCACTTTCACGGAATGAACGCCATTGTACATATTCAGCGGTTTCAAAGATTTTCGACACATCGCGTGGACGATCAATATCTGTAAAAGATTCTAGACCCAACATATTCGGGCTTGCTGCCGAAATAAACGGTGCATGTGCAGCCGCCGCGACATGTGAAATTTGCTCAAGCAAATACATGTCAGAAGGTGTACGGTCAAACTCAAAATCACCAATCAATGTTGCATAAGGCGCACCACCGAACGATCCATATTCTTCTTCATAGATTTTTTTGAACAATGTGCTTTGGTCAAAATCGGTCGCACCTTGGAAATCTTTAATCAATTCTTTTTTCGTCGTATTTAACATACGAATTTTTGTTAAAGAGTTTGAAGGCGTTTCTTGGCAGAAATAATACAAACCGCGCCATGTCGATTCAATTTTTTGAAATTCAGCATGGTGCATGATTTTACTTAACTGAGATGAAATCAACGCATCAATTTCAGCAATACGCTTATCAATTGATAAAGTCATATTGTCCGAAACGGTGATGGTACCTGCCATGACTTCTTTGGCAAGTTCACCAATCAAACTTTTTGCACGATCATGTTCTTGATCTGTACGCGCGATACGACTTTGTTCGACAATTGAATCTAAAAGTGAATATTCTTCGGTTGCTTCAAGGTTTGCAGCAGTTGCAGTATTAAAATTACTCATTTTCTGCCTCCACGCTCAACTTACGAATTTGATCAGTGTTATGTAACACTTCATCCAGTAAATCTTCTAAGCGTTCATTATTTGAAATTTTATTACGCAAGTCAGACAGACGCTCACGTGCAGCAACTAACTTTTGTAATGGATCAACCTGTTGTACAACTTGCTCTGGAGTGAAATCGGCCATGCTCTTAAATGTAAGATCTACCGACATTTTTCCACCGTCTTCAGTCAAGGTATTCTCAACTTGAAAATTAGCACGTGGCGCTAAAGACTCCATTACCTCATCAATATTATCTAAATCAACATTAATGAATTTCTTGTCTTTTAATTTGGTTTTCTCTACTTCAGATGCCGCTGAGAAATCACCTAACACCCCTACAACGAATGGTAATTCTTTAATTTCTTTACCGTCGCCAACTTCAACATCGTAAGTCAATTGAACACGAGGAGGACGAATTCGTTGAAGTTTTTTCTGTACACTTTCACGTTTTGCCATGAGTGCTTTTCCTTGTTATTTATTTTTTAATGTATCGAAAGGTGAACCACTGGCAGCAGGTTTTTTCGCTGTAGTCTGCGTTTTTGCTGTCGTGGTAGTTTTCTTTTTGCTTGCTGCTGTAGTCGTTTGTTTAGACTTGGTAGACGCTGTATTGGTTCGTTTTTTAGCTGGTGTTGTCTGTTTAGATTTCACATTGCTCGAAGATTCTGTACTTTTTTCACGAACATCTGCTGCAGCAGACGTAGATTTATCAATCGTCGGCTGAATATAACGAATATTATCCGACAACACTTTGGCAGGAGAATAGGTCTGTTCATCTAGAGTACGATTTTCATTACTCCGCATATGATTCAGCGCATTATAAGAAATAGCGATACCTGCTAAAAAAGTGACATCAGTAAGTTCAGGCGACTGATAGTTCTTTTCTCGCAGCAGATTGACCGCTTGCAATGCTTTTAAATTGTAACCATTAGCTTGATATTTTTTGGCAATATCTACAAAAATTTCATTTTTTAAGTTCTCATTTTTCTTATTTTTTTTGTCGCATAACTGATTATAAAAACCAATAATCTCTGGATCTGTATCACCTACTGCCAGTGGATAATCCTTTAAACAGGATTTTTTCACAGATGCCGCTTTATCTTTTGCAAAAACGGTTTGTGTTAAACTGGCTGCTAAAATTATAGGTAATAAAACACTAAATTTATTCAAAATTTCCTCTGTATTTCTACGTGCTAAAACTTAATTTATGTGGAGAAATCACCACTTATTTTCCCGTGGGTTTTCTCTTCATTTATCAAAATTAAAAATATGCTGCAGATTTAACAAAAAATAAGCACATAGAGTCAATACAAAAATGTGCCAAATGCTCCAAAGTTTGTCGACTATTTGTTTTTTTTTGTTTCATTTTATAAAAAAATCTTTTTCCTTTTTTTATTTAGTCTGTATTATATCGCCTAAAGCAAGACACTAATAATATATAAGGTGTTGATTTTAAAGTTTTTATTTTTATAGCAAGAAAAAAGAGATCACAGTCAAACTTGTAAAATTTCGTACTGTGGATTCTAAATTTGATGAGTTATTTATGAATAATTTAAAAGTTTTAATTACTAAACTTTCACCTCACGCCCGCATTTCACTCGAAAAATCAGCCAATACATGTATTTCACAGCAAAATTATGAAATCGAAATTGAACATTTTTTACTCGAATTATTAACCTATAACAATAAAAATGACCTCCAAATACTCTTAGAAAAATACAAAGTTTCTGCAGACGGTTTGGCAGATGACCTCAAAGAAAGTATTGCTCAACTACCAAAAGGAAATACGCGCACCCCTATTTTTGCCCAATCCATTGTGCGCTTACTTGAACAAGCTTGGTTATTAGCATCTGCTGAACAAGATCCACAAATTCGTAGTGGTCATTTACTTGTTGCGCTCCTTACCGCGCCAGATTTATACCAAATTGCAGCAAGAGCTTCTTCTCTTTTCGATTTATTACCTATCGATACGATTAAACATAAATTTTTAGATCTTTGCCTAAAGAGCATTGAAAATGAAGATTTAGCAACTGCATCACCAGATGAAAAATCAGCTGCTCAAACGAATGCAACAACGCCAGTTAAAACACCTGCTCTAGACCAATACACCATTAATTTAACTGAAAAAGCTAAAAATGGTGGCATTGATCCTGTGATTGGTCGTGAGTTTGAAATCCGCCTAATGCTCGATATTTTGATGCGTCGTCGTCAGAACAATCCGATTTTAACGGGTGAGCCTGGTGTTGGTAAAACGGCCGTTGTTGAAGGTCTGGCATTAAAAATTGCAACCAACCAAGTTCCAGATGCTTTAAAAAATGTCAGCATTCATACTTTAGATATGGGCTTGCTACAAGCGGGCGCCAGTGTTAAAGGTGAGTTCGAAAATCGCTTAAAACAAGTCATTCATGAAGTTCAAGCCTCTGCACATCCAATCATTTTATTTATTGATGAAGCACACACGTTGATTGGTGCGGGTGGTCAAGCAGGTCAAAATGATGCAGCAAACCTGTTAAAACCGGCGCTTGCACGTGGTGAGTTAAGAACCATTGCCGCAACCACATGGGCTGAATATAAGCAGTATTTTGAAAAAGATGCCGCATTAAGCCGACGCTTCCAAGTAATTCAGGTTGAAGAACCGACTGAAGAAGTCGCAATCGATATGCTGCGTGCCATGATTCCAGTGATGGCAAAACATTTCAATTTACAAATTGACGATGAAGCTATCGTTACTGCAGTCCATGCTTCGCACCGTTATATCACTGGCCGTCAATTGCCTGATAAAGCGATAAGTGTCTTAGATACAGCTTCTGCGCGTGTTGCGTTAACGCAAAATGCACAACCAGTAAAATTGGATCAACTTCAAGCTCAATTACATAATTTGAAGCTTGAATTGGCGATTCTTGAAAATGAACATAAGAATATTCCGATTCACCACGAACGCATTGAAAGTGTAAAAACACAAATATCCGCGCTTGAACAAGAGATTCAGTCAACAGAAACGCAGTGGAAAAAAGAACTCGAAATCGTTCAACAGATTAAAACGCTTGAACAAGAGTCCGAGCAAAAACCAGAAAATATTGAAACTTTAAGCAATATTCGTAACCAACTGGCAACTTTACAAGGTCAAACGCCGCTGGTTTTTGAACGTGTAAATGCTCAAATTATTAATGAAATCATTTCAGACTGGACCGGCATCCCTGTTGGTAAAATGGTGAATGATGAAATTCAGCAAATTTTGAAGCTTGAAGCACAGTTAGAACAACGTGTGATGGGTCAAGATTATGCACTGCATCAACTGGTACAAGGCATTAAAACCTCTAAGGCAAAATTGGAAGATCCAAATAAACCTCAAGGCGTTTTCATGCTGGTTGGCCCAAGTGGTGTGGGTAAAACCGAAACAGCACTTGCGTTAGCAAACGAGTTATATGGTGGTGAGTCACATTTAATCACCATTAACATGTCTGAGTATCAAGAAGCACATACCGTGTCGTCTTTAAAAGGTGCTCCTCCGGGCTATGTCGGTTATGGCCAAGGCGGCGTACTGACAGAAGCAGTTCGCCGAAATCCATATAGTGTGGTTTTGCTCGATGAGATTGAAAAAGCACACAGCGATGTTCAAGAGCTATTCTACCAAGTATTCGATAAAGGTACTTTGGAAGATGGCGAAGGTCGTGTAATTGATTTTAAAAATACCACGATCTTATTGACTTCAAATGCAGGCTCAAGTGCCATTATGCAGGCTTGTTTAAATCAGCCAGTAGAAGAATGGCCGTCAGCAGAAGAACTTTTAGATGTATTAAAACCAGCATTGTATAAACAATTTAAGCCGGCATTTTTAGGTCGTATGCGTATTGTGCCGTATTTCCCTTTACACGATGATCTGCTTGTACGCATTATTCAGCATAAATTAGGCAAAATCACCGCGCGTATTGAAAAACAATATGGTACGCAAACACGCTATACCGATGATTTAGTCGAATTATTATTAAGTCGCTGTACTGAGGTCGATAGTGGTGCGCGTAATGTCGACAACATTTTAAATGCGACGGTCTTGCCTGCTTTAGCCACTGAATTACTCATGGCAATGAGTGAGCAAAAGATTCCATCGGTCATTGAAATCGATGTCAAAGACGATGAAATTATTTATGTTTTAGATCCTAAAAGTAAACCTGCGAAAAAACGCAGCAGCAAAAAGACTAAAACCTTAGAAGCATAAGCTAGGAACGATGTAGAATATGAGTTTAGAGCTCGACGCTTTATTGCAACCGATTACGGATGATTTACCTTGCGGTAGTGATTTTTCATTTTCCAATGATTTTCATGCAATTAAAAAAGCTAAAACACAAGATGACCCACTCTTGGATCAAGGCGACTGGATCGCAGAACCGAAACAAGCAGATTGGGGCTTTGTGCACCAAAAATCGTCAGATCTACTTCGCGAACAAACTAAAGATATTCGCTTATATGGTTGGTTGCTTGAAGCGTGGACTCACATTCATGGTTTCGAAGGGATTGCCAAAGGGATTGAACTTACACAAAAAAGTTTGCAAGACTTTTGGCTACAACTTCATCCTGAAATTGAAGATGATGACCTTGATCAACGTCTAGGTTTATTACAAGGAATAATTAATCAAATCCCAACATTAATTAAATCAGTTTCAATCGTTCATGGCGCGGCAGCGTATTCCCTATCCGACTATGATCGACTACTTCATGTTCAAAACCAAAGACGTAAATCCAACCATGAAGATGATGATCAAGAAGAGTCTTTTAATGGTATGGAACAGTTTGAACATGCCTTGTTCAATACGTCAAAATCAATTCAATACCAGTATTACCAACAGTTTTTAGATATTTTAAACCATTGGGAAAACTTAAAAACGACTCTTGATGATTTGATGGGTTTAGATGCGCCAAGCTTTGCTGGCATTGACTCTCAAATCGAAATGATTCACTTGAGCTTAAAAAAAATCTATAAAGCAGATGCTTTTATCAATTCATCGAGCGCTGAACAGGTTCAATCAAATTCTCCAATTGAAAGCCAGACACTTTCCACTGTAACTTCCGTGCAGAATGATATGCAAATAATACAACAACAGCATACGCAGCAATTTAAACCTCAAGTGCAAAATCATCTTGAAAACCGTGAACAAGCCATGAAAGTCTTGCAAGATATTGCGGACTATTTCCAAGTGAATGAGCCGCATAGCCCTGTCAGTTATATGCTGCAAAAGACCATTAAATGGTCACAAATGCCACTGCATGAATGGTTAACTCATGTGATTAAGGATGAAAACCCTCTTGAAGCTGTACAAGAAATGTTAGGTGTTCAGCAACAAAGCAATGAATCGAATAGCGACTGGTAAAAACAATGTTTAAAGCAGAAAAAATTTTATGGGGTGAAGGATTATTTTTACGCCCACAACACTTTCAATTACAAGATGCTTATCATGAACAGCGTTTAAACCATACGGTTCGCGCAACGATACCGTTCGCTTATGGTATTCAAAGTTTAATTTTTGATGAATCACAACTCAGTACCAATATTTTGGCTTTGAATAAAGTCGAAATGATTTGGCAAGATGGCGAGATTTATCAAGCACCTGCACAAGATTTATTACCTGAGCCTGTACTACTTGATTCATTAAATTTACGTGGTGAAATGCAAATTTATTTAGCATTACCGATCGTTCAACCGAATAAACGAAACGTCAATTTTGAAGAAAATACCCAATCGAGTCGCTATCATTCACATTTGACTGAAACTCATGATTTGTTTACAGATGCGACGGCTGCTGAAATCACTTTATTACGCCGCCGTGCAGAGTTTAAAATCTTTGAATTAGGTCAAGAACCACAGCATAATCTTGATGGTTTCCTTTACATGCCTATTGGCCGAATCAAGCGCCAAAGTTCTGGTAATTTTGTTTTAGATTATCAATTTATCCCACCAATATTACATATTAGTTCGTGTGATTCGCTGATTACGGGGCTTAAACGAACGCTAAATATTATCAAAGCTAAAATAAAAACCATTCAATCGAATAATCGTGAAAACGAACAAAAGTTAATTGAATTCCGTTCAGGTGATATCGTGTCATTTTGGTTGGTTAATGCGCTAAATACTGCGCATGCAACCCTGAACCATTTATTGCAATATCCACTGATTCATCCTGAACGTTTATATTTTGAATTATTACGTCTGACAGGTTCTTTACTCACCTTCTCTACAGCTTATGAAGTAGATCAACTCCCACAGTATCAACATCATAATTTGCAAGAAAGTTTTGCTCAATTAGATGTGATTTTACGTGAGTTGCTCGATACGATTATTTCAAATCGATATATCAGTATTAACTTGAAAGAAACGCGTCAATCCTACTGGGTGGGCAGCCTTGAAAGTGACAAAATTACTCGCGATTCTCGCCTGTATTTAGCTGTTTCAAGTAGTGTGATGCCTACACATGACATTATTTCTTATGTACCGCTGCGCTTTAAAGTCGGTAATACCGTTGATGTTGAACAGCGTGTCATGGCGGCATTACCGGCTGTGCCATTGCAACATATGATGCAAGTGCCAACAGCAATTCCGGTACGTTCAGGTGTGAGTTATTTTGAAGTTGAGCCAAATAATGATTTGTATCAACGTATGCTTGATTCTGAATCCATCTGCGTTTACATACCAGCTGGCTTCCAAGATATCTCGATTGAACTTATTGCTGTGATGAATGGTTAAGGAGCAATCATGAATATTTCAAATAATGCCCCTTCACTTTTTGACGACGGTCAAATAGGATTAGGCTCTTCAAAACCAAGTGCTGAACCGAAAATCAACAGTTCAACTAATTTAGTTGATCTACTGCATGATGGGTTTTACATTGTTTTCTTACTCAAAAATCAATATGTTCCATCCAGCCCTGAAAGTTTCAGGACAAAAATTATGGATCTATTAAACCGATTTGAAAGCCAAGCCCGTAAGCTTCAATTCAGCAATGAAGATATCACGGACGCAAAATATGCCTATTGCGCTTTATTAGATGAAACCATTGTCACCCAACAAGATGCACGCTTTTTTGATTTACAAAACAATTGGATGATGAATCCATTGCAATTAAGTCTTTTTGGTTCACAGCTTGCGGGTTACCGCTTTTTCGAAAATTTAGAGCAAATTCGTTCTAAGAATAAAGATCGTTTAGCAGCACTTGAAGTTTATCATTACTGCATGCTCCTTGGTTTTCATGGTAAATACCGACTTGAATCGATTGAAATGCTCAATTCACTCGTTGCACGTGTCGGTGATGAAATTGATTATATGAAAGGTAAAAAGGCGTTTTCGCCTTTCGCGGCACTGCCGGATCAAATTAAAAACATTATTCACCGTGAATTACCATTTTTTTGGATCATTATCTTTTGGGCTTTGTTTGCTGTATTAGCATTTGGTGGACTGAAATATATGTTATCCAGTCAAAATAATCAGGCGTTATCACAATATCAAAATGTCATAACTGCACCATCGGAACAGGCTTATATCACCATTCATTTACCATAAGACTTAGACACCATGGCAAACGAAAAATCGAATAACGTTAGAATTTTACAGTCGACTCAAAAGAATAATTTACCGCCTTTAGCTCATGCTGCGATTGGCTTTCTTGTTGGTGCAGCGGTCATTATTGTTGCTGGCCTGGGATATTTTTATCTAAGTTCTGACGATCAGCCTGCAAATACAGAGATGACTACTTCTACCTCAACTGAAGATAAAACTGAAACTGAGGTATCCGCTGCGCCCCGTCAAAGTGAAAATGAACAAGCTTCAGCTGAAAAAGCACCGCAAACCGTTCATGCAACTGAAGAAAAAGATCCGGATAATGGTTTATATTCGAATGATTTAGCTACCGCTTTCAATCATGGAAATACAACAAAAGTGACTCAGCCTGTTCAAGCTGTAGCGAATAACCGTTCGCCTTTTGAAATTACCCAACCGCAGCGCCCTGTTGTAGCTGCTACAACAACCGTTAAACAACATATTCCAACCACATTAGCAAAACCTAAAGCTGCGCCAACAACAGCCAAGGTGACCAAGCCTACAGAGCCATCTACGAAAGCAGTAAAAGAAGATGAGCACTTCGAAGAACCGATGGGCGGAACGCAAATTTCTGAAACCAAACGTCCAAAAGTGGTTGCTGCAACAAGCACTGCCAATGCGACTGTGAGCGCTACAGTTTCTCCATGATCATTTTTTTGGTTAGTTGTTTCTTTGTCTTAGCACTGGTGACAGTGCTTTGCTTTTCTTATGAGCTAAGAATTAAAGTTCAAGATTTTTTCTTTCAAATCATTCCACAAAGTAAAAAAAGAATTCAACACGCCAAAAATTTTGCTTATGAACTGAACTATGCTGCAGCACCACAACAGATTCAATCACACTGGCATTTACAACAATGGTGGATTTTATTTGCAGGCTTCTTACTGTTTGCCAGTATTTTATTATTTGCTTTTACTCGCCCGATTACTGCAAGCAAAGTTGAAGCGGATTATTTACGTAAAGTCGATCCACAAATTTACGCCATGCTCGATGGACAGGTTTTAGATGCGCCTCCTGAAGTCGAAGAATATCTTGTTCAAGAAGCAATCGCTGAAGAAGCGGCAATGATTGAGCAGCCATCTGTTATGGCTTCAAGCTTTAACCCAGAAGTTCAAGATATCCATACGCATTCATACTCTACAGATGTGCCTTCAGCAGATCGTAAATGGCATAAAATGAACCCACGTTATAAGCAGCGTTTATTGATGGTGTTCAAAATCATGCGTGAACAACATGGTTATGAAATGGTTTTGCTTGAAGGTTATCGTAGTCCAGAGCGTCAAAATAATTTAGCCACCAATAAAAATACCACTCGTGCGCGTGGTTTCCAAAGTTATCATCAGTTTGGTTTAGCAGCCGATGTCGCCTTTAAACGCAATGGCAAAGTGGTCATTACTGAGCGAGATCCTTGGGCTATGCGTGGTTATCAACTTTATGGTCAAGCCGCTGAGTCTGTCGGTTTAACATGGGGTGGACGCTGGAAATCTATTCAAGATTATGGTCATACAGAATATCGTATGCCAGGCCTGAAAAAAACTGCAGAGATGGCGGCATTACTCACCTCTGAAGGTCAGCTTCAAGCCAATAACATTTCGATTGAGTAATATTTCGATGTTGTGCCTGCAAAATATATTTGAAGGCACACCGTATTAATTTAAAAAATTTTGTATTTGCTCTATAACTTCAGTTGTTTTTTCTGCATGTAACCAATGGCCTGCACCTTCTATTTCTACAATTTTCGCATGTGGAAATTGGTGTTCTATCGCCTTAGTATGTTCCGCTTTTGAAATATAAGGTGATTGTCCACCTTTGATGAACAATACAGGCTGTTGCCAAGTATTTTCAATATTTTCCCAACCAATAATCTGGTCATATTGTTTATACAACGCATCTACATTAAACAACCATTGTCCTTTGCTAAAAGACTTGAGCAGAAACTGTATCACCATATCGAAATGAATATACTCACGCATAATTTCAACCGCTTGTTGTCTAGATTGAATTTGTGCATTTTGTACAGCGATCAAAGCTTTAAATATTTCATCATGATGACGTTCTTGATATGCAAAGGGCGCGATATCCAGTACAACAAGTTGCACTACCCGCTCTGAGATTAAAGCCAATTGCATTGCGACCTTGCCACCCATGGAATGGCCAATCACTGAGAACTTATCGATGCCAATCGCATCTAATGTCTCAAGTACATCGTTTGCCATCTCACGATAATCCATTTCTGTACTTTGAGGTGATTTACCATGGTTTCGTAAATCAAGCTGAATGACAGAATGTGAATTTTGAAAAGCTCTGGCAAGCATCCCTAAGTTACTGAGGCTGCCAAATAAACCGTGAATAAAGACTAGTGGATGCGTTTCGCCCTCTAATTTTTGATGATATTCGTAATTTAGGATCATTTTTGAATACTTTGCTATGTTGATATTATGATGCCTAGTTGATGGAATGAAATCAAATGACAGTTAAAAATTATTAGTCTTACTTAGGCTATTTGTATGTGGTATATGATTTAACTTGCTTAGGCTATTTTATAAATAAAATAGCCAACCGCAATCAACCTAAAAGATCTTTGTCTTTAATTTGCAGATTTAAAGTGATTAAAAGGAATTTTTAAATAGCGAATACCATTCCCTTCTGGTTTTGGAAATTTACCTGCATCCATATTGATTTGTATTGCAGGTAAAATCAGTTTTGGCATAGCCAATTTTGCGTCACGCTGAGTTCGCATTTTGACAAAATCTTCTTTTTTCGTACCAACGTGGATATGAATATTCTGCTGTTTTTGCGCATGTACACTGCTTTCACAGCAGTATTCTGACCGATTTTCTGGTAAATAGTCATGGCATAAAAACAAGCGCATTTCAGGTGCTAACTGATAAATCTTTTGTACTGAATCGAATAATACTGCTGCACTGCCCTTGGGAAAATCACAGCGTGCTGTGCCATAATCAGGCATAAATAAGGTATCACCGACAAACACAGCATCATCACCAACCACATAGCTCAGACAAGCAGGTGTATGTCCAGGCGTTGGAATGTTATAGGCCTTTAACTCACCGATTTTAAATGCCTCATGATCTGCAAATAAATAATCAAAAGACTGATGTGAATTAAAATATTTCACATCAAAATTATAAATGGCGCTGAATGTTTCCTGCACAATCTTGATGTTATGGCTCATCGCAATTTTGCCACCAAGAACCTGTTTTAAATATTGAGATGCGGTTAAGTGATCTGCGTGCACATGCGTTTCTAAAATCCATTCTACGCTTAGGCTATTTTCTTGAATATAACGAATAATCAAATCTGCATGCTTCGTTTGAGTAGTTGCAGAAGCAGCATCATAATCCAATACACTGTCTATAATCGCACATCGGTTTGTTTGCGGATCGGATACCACATAACTAAATGTATTGGTATTTTCATCAAAAAAAGGTTGTACCTGTGCACGCTTTGACATTAATTTGCTCCCGCAAATTTTCGATGTAGATAGACGCCTGCAAACATCGCTATAACAAAATAAATCGCTTGATAATAGCCAAGCCCGATCAAAGTAAAGGCTGGCGCAGGACAAATCCCTGCAATCCCCCAACCTATTCCAAAGATAACACTCCCCATGACGAGTTTTGCATCAATTTGATTATTACTCGGTAATTCAATCGCCTTCCTATCAAAGGTTGTCGGTTTTGATTGACGAACTACCATTTGAAATGGAATAAATGCAACTGCAATGGCTCCCATCATCACAAAAGCTAAACTCGCATCCCACTGCCCTGTAATATCAAGGAAACTTAAGACCTTTTCTGGATTAGACATGCCCGAAATCATTAAACCTAATGAGAAAATTCCACCAAAAATAAAAGCCAATATATTTTTCATCATTAAGCTCCGATTACATGTCTCATTACATAAACTGTGATAATCCCAGCCAACATAAAACTAGCAGTTGCAAAGAATGAACGCTTAGAAAGACGACTAATACCGCAAATGCCATGACCGCTAGTACAACCTGAGCCTAATCGAGTTCCGAATCCAACCAAAACACCGGCAATGATCATCATCCATGGACTTGCATCCAGCTCGATTGTCACAGAGGTCAATTGCCCGTAGATAAAAGGCACAATAAAAAGTCCTGCTAAAAACCAGATCGCGGGTGTTTTTAAAATCGTTTGGCGATTCAGCGTTTGCGCAATTAAACCACTGATACCTGCGATTCGACCATGTACGTATAGGTAGCCAACTGCGGCCAGGCCCAATAAGGTCCCACCGAGAAAAGCAGTTAGAAATGGATGCATATTCATCAGCCACAAAACATTATATGTTTTTATAATATGTTATTTAGAAAAAGATGCAAGCTCTCACGCCGAAATATTCGTTCTAATTTGCCTTTTCCTAATTTAATAATTTAACGGTTCAAAGGTATTTGATTAATTTATTTAGAAATAATTTATAAACTTGAAAAATCACGGAATATTTCCTCGGAGATTTTTCAATAAAGGCTGTTTATTATGAAGTTAATTGAAATAATAGATAATTTATAGATCAATACTGATATCGCTGAGTGCATCGCTCACCCATGTTAAAGCATCTGAACCCAATTCTATAATATTCGAACCAATTTCAGCTAAGTCGGTCAAATCTAGAGAAGATAAAGGATCAAATGATGAATTGTTTTTTTGCTGTTCTTGTTCAGCTTGCTGCTCAATGACTTGATCTAGATCCGTTTGATCTAATGGAGATGAGTTTGAATGTTGTTGTAATTCATTGTCTATATTTTGCATAGAGTTATCCTGTTGTTTTTTATATCACTTACGATTGATATTACTTCGGTTCAAACTCTTTGAGCACCTTATCTACAAACCACCACGGTAAACGCTGAATACCCGAATTCATCTTTAAAATTTCAGCTTGTTCAATTTCCGCAATGAAAGACGCATGCTGTCCATCGGCAGAGTTATCAAATAAATAACTTCGATCCGTTGCTTCTACCGCCTGCATTAACAAATCCATACTTCGATAATAACGTTCACGAATTTTTTGTTCTGGCACGCCATGTCCACCCGTTTTCACTCGGTACTGAACACGTGAAATATTGATAACAGGATCAATAGTGGAAACATAATACAGATAGGTTCGAAAGCCTTTTCTTTTTGCTTCGCGTAGAAACTCCACCTTTGAAATATGGGACATCACTGTTTCAAAGGTAAAACTAATTTTTAGTTCTAAAAACTGCAAACGGATATAATCAATAATTCTTGCACAAAGATATGAGTCAATCTGGTCTGGATGAAACTCAATTTTCCACGGATCTAATATCTGAGGTTTACGTGCTAATAGAGGAATAAATGCTCCATTCGCGGGACGTTTTTTCGTATCTAGAAAGTCAATTAATGCTTCTGATTTTAAAGCGGGATGGTAATCCAACAAATTGAGCCGGTGTGAATGTTTCAGTTGAGCTTCGAGTTCATCCGCATTTAAATATGCCCCAATATGATGGGGCAATAAATATTCTTTAACTGTGCTTTTACCTGAACCATTTGGACCCGCGAACATTCTAATGCGAGGTTGTGGAGGCATGTATTAAACAATTTCCTCTATTTTCTTTTTTCGTTTTAAAATTTTTGGTAGATCATCCACTTGTACAAAGTCGGCTGATACATCTTTTAATTGTACTTCTTGACCATTTTGCAGACGTTGAACCAGTTGTAAACCTTTTACATAAACCACAGTGGATGACGCACTTGCTTGTTCAAAAGCATGGCGAAATGCATGGATAGCAAGGCTCGGGATCATATCGTCCTCATATTGGCTTGCTTTCATTACTGAAGTATAAGCTGTCATGTAAACAACTCCTCAAACATCAAAAATAATGTGTTCAATCATCTTATCATACTCGCAATATTTGTCTATTTATCCATCAGTCATCCTGAGAAGAAATTGATAAAAATTCAAAGTGCTTAAATCATTTAATTGTATTGCTCGAAAAGAATGTCGTATATGAATCAATGTGTGTGAATAGTTAATCAAGAATTATGTAAAAGTTACCTACATTAGATTTATCACCCAATTAAGCATTTAATTTTTCACAAAAAAATAGCCACTTATTCAGTGGCCAAAAGAGAACGACATCAACAAGTTGATGTATTAGTACTGACCTATGCAACAGGACCAGGGATGTTTGTTGCATATAAATCGTTCTAACCTGATCATAATAATGTGATGTACTTATCATTTTAAGCATATTTCATATCATTTTCTGACAATCTACATTTTCAACTTCTAATATTGTTAGAAACTGCACCTATAGTGAATAATGCTGTAATAATTTTGAAATATTAGACCATTTCGAATTATGAAAAATAGAACAAAATGAAAGAAAGTTAGACTAGAGCCCAAAAGTTTAAGAAGAGAAATTTAAACCTAAATTATTTTGTAGGACTCGAACAAAATGCACTTTCGTTTAAGCCAGATGACTGCATACTCTGTTGCTGTTGTTGTAAATAGTGCTGTGAAGCCACTTGCATTAGATTGGCCATTTCAAGAGCTGAGTTTTGCTGAGATATTTCTAAAATCTGCCGATATGCATTCAATCTTAAACAAAAAGCTTGAGTTTGCTGCTGACCCGTTGCTGTAGATGCAGGGTCATCCAAAATGGCTTTGGTTGAATTAATTTGCTCAGTATATGCTTGTATCTGAGCATTATATTCAGCTTGAGTCAGTTGTGGAGTAAACGCTTCATTCACATTTGCATGTATTACAGATGCAATAAACACAGAGAAAATAAGGACATAAATTTTATACATCATCGGAGAATGCATAAATTAAGCCTCATCACCTTCTTTCCAGACATCTTCATAATCATCAGCATCGATCATAAAACGATAGCCCACATCCAAAGCTAAATACGGTAGCACTTCAGGCACAACATCTTGCAGTTTACGCACAGTCATTGTTTCAAAGTTATCTGCGCCTTCAAGCTCGCCGCCATAAATATACCAACTGACATTTTCATCACCTTCTGCAGGCTTACGAATACCAACTATTGGATCTTTATTTAAGGTATGGACAGCCACAGCAATTACATCATCGCCCTGCACTTCTACATATGCAGAACCCACTTCTTCACATAAAAGTTTTTGTTCTGCAATCAGTTCTGCCAAAGGTGATGAATTTTGCGTATGTTTTGCCATGTTTGTTCTCAGGCCATATAGGTTTCGGGCATTCTACCGTGAATTACACTTATATAGATAAATTTTTTCCGTGCGAAAGCATTCGAGCCTTGTTTTATCAATTCATTTATAGAAAAAGACTCAATGCGGTAGATTCCACCTAAAAGTATAAACAAGAAGAAAGGAAACTTATTCAACACATATACCGCTAAAACATAGAAATAGACGAATAAAAAATAGAATCAGCATGCAAACAGCAAGCTTCTTTACCGCCACAGATTTAACTTTTGCCAATGCCTGTGCAAATTTGGACAAATACCCGATTTTCCAAACTTACATGATTTATGAAAGAAATCGTCAATGCCTTGCACGCTTCATACATTCAAAACACTGACTAGAAAATACACAGGATGGTTAATACGCTTATATATAGGACTATAAAGTATGACGTAGCTAGGCAATAGATGCTCAGCTTATCTAAAGCTGCCTACTTATAAGGAAATGCTCCCACAGAATATTCAATTCACTGAGGCAAACAAAATATCTAGCGTGAGCCCTATCATTTATGAAAACCTTTTATTGGCCTAGAAATATGCTTTATAAACCATAGAAAAAGTAACTATCTTTTAATTTTTATATACTTAGCACACAAACCTGATTTATTCTTTCAAATAACTCGATTGAAAACTGAGAACAATTTAGATTCCTTTACGCGTGAAATAAGTTAAACCTTAGAATTTTTTAAGTCGCTGTATAAATACCATCTTTACGACTATGCATGCGTAGGCAGTTCAACTGACGATCTATAAGACAAATGTACAGGCCATCTCACCTTTCAGATCATTTGTACTGGTTATTGCTAAACGTACGCACCACGATAAAGCAAGTTTACACAAAAGATATCAACAGTTTTAGCCAATTGGGTTTAAAATGATGTCCTACAATATAATGATAAAAATGTAATCTTTTAACATTGCCAATTCTCTGCAAAGTTCGCATTATATAGCCCATTCTCGGCACATGCTTTTCACGTCAATTCAAAGAAATTATAAAAAAAATGTGGGATTTTATGCCATAATGAGCAAACTTTGCAGGTATCTTGCAAAGTAAATTTGCAACTTTTTATTGGAGCAGGCTAAATGAGCTCGACCATTTTGGTCATTCATGGACCGAATCTCAACTTACTGGGAAAACGTGAACCCGAAGTTTATGGCTATCTAACACTCGATGATATCAACCAAAAACTGATTTCACAGGCTCAAAACGCTTCCATTTCTCTCGACACTTTCCAAAGTAATTGGGAAGGCGCTGTCGTCGACCGAATTCATCAAGCGCAACAAGAAGGCGTTCAATTCATCATTATTAACCCAGCAGCCCTAACACATACTTCGGTTGCTGTGCGTGATGCCCTTCTTGGTGTAGCCATTCCGTTTATCGAAGTACATCTATCAAATGTCCACGCTCGCGAAGCATTTAGACATCACTCCTATCTATCTGATAAAGCCGTTGGCGTTATTTGTGGTTTAGGTGCAAAAGGCTATGCCGCAGCACTAGACTTCGCCATCGAAAAAATTCAACCAACTTCTCAATCTTAATTAGGAATACTGTTCATGGATATCCGTAAAATCAAGAAACTCATCGATTTGATGATTGAATCTGACTTACAGGCGATTGAAGTTAAAGAAGGCGATCAATCGATTGCTCTAACTCGTCGCAATCCAGTAGTTGCTGCCGCTGCGCCTGCTATGGCTGCTCCTGCCGCTGCGCCTGCTGCACCTCGTTCACCACGTGGTGCTGTTGAGCCGTCTCCTATGGTTGGTGTGTTCTATGCTGCGCCAAATCCAGGTGAAGCACCATTTGTGAAAGTTGGTCAAACTGTATCTGCTGGTGAAACACTCGGTATCATCGAAGCAATGAAAATCATGAACCCAATTGAAGCAACTCAAAGCGGTGTAATTGAAGAAATTTTGGTTAAAAATGGCGAAGTGATCCAATTCGGTCAACCATTATTCCGCTATCGCGCTTAAGACCACGGGGAATCACAATGTTGCAAAAAGTTTTAATTGCAAACCGTGGTGAGATTGCGCTCCGCATCACCCGCGCTTGCAAAACTTTAGGAATTAAAACCGTAGGGATTTATTCCGATGCCGACAAAGACCTAATGCACTTACGCTTCTGTGACGAAGCTGTGTGCATTGGACCAGGTGCCAGCAGCGAAAGTTATCTCAATATCCCTGCCATTATTACAGCGGCTGAAATCACCGGTGCAGATGCCATCCATCCAGGTTATGGTTTCTTATCTGAAAACGCTGAGTTTGCAGAAATTGTAGAAAACTCAGGTTTTATCTTTATCGGTCCGCGTCCTGAACACATTCGCTTAATGGGGAACAAAGTTTCTGCCATTATTGCGATGAAAAAAGCTGGTGTACCGACTGTTCCGGGTTGTGACCATGCTGTAACGATTCACAATGCATTGGCAGAAGCCAAAGAAATTGGATTTCCATTGATCGTAAAAGCTGCCTCTGGTGGTGGTGGTCGTGGTATGCGTATCGTTGAACGTGTAGACACGCTACTCGAATCTGTACAAGCTGCTCAACGTGATGCGGAAATGTGGTTTGGTGACGACACCGTTTATATGGAACGTTTCCTTCAAAAGCCACGCCATGTCGAAGTGCAAGTTCTTGCAGATGGTAATGGCCATGCAATTCACCTTTATGATCGTGACTGTTCATTGCAACGTCGCCATCAAAAAGTGCTTGAAGAAGCGCCTGCACCGGGTTTACCTGAAGAAGCACGTGCGCATATTCTTGAAGCATGTGTAAATGCTTGTAAATTAATGCAATACCGTGGTGCTGGTACATTTGAGTTCTTATTTGAAGAAGGTGAATTCTTCTTTATTGAAATGAATACTCGTGTACAAGTAGAACATCCTGTTACTGAGCAAGTAACTGGTGTGGATATTATCGAGCAACAATTACGCATTGCTGCTGGCTTAGGTTTGGATCTTCAACAAGAAGATATTCAACTTAAAGGTCATGCGATTGAATGTCGTATTAATGCAGAAGATCCATCTACATTTATGCCTTCACCGGGTAAAATCGACCATTTTTATGCACCGGGTGGCGCAGGTATCCGACTAGATTCTCATATCTATCAAGGATATAGCATCCCACCATACTATGATTCAATGATTGCAAAACTCATTGCGCATGGTAAAGATCGTGACACCTCTATTGCGCGCATGAAACAAGCCCTAGAAGAGATTATCTTAACTGGCGTGAAAACCAATATTCCGCTACATAAAGATTTGATTCTTCAAGATAAAAATTTCTGCGAACAAGCTATGGATATTCACTATCTTGAAAAGCATTTATTGAAAAAAGTCGAAGGACATGAAGATAAATAAATCTTCAACGTCAAAAAAACCACTCAAATGAGTGGTTTTTTATTTTCATAAGAAGAAATATCAATATGTCATACTTAAGGCAAAACTCGACGCAATGTCGCAAAACACTGCTGAGCCTGATCATTGGCACAGAAATTAATAACCGATGGACTTTTCCACTTTACAAAGTACTGTGAAATTTCGCCGGTTTGATCTTGAATATTGCCCGAACAATCCATCTGATTATTGTCATATTTTACTTGTAAAATCAGTGCTGGAATTTGCACATTCGGATCTTGCGCAGGTTGATAGTCATATACCCCAGATGACCACTCTTCACCACTTTTGATCACTACATCATTATTGCTCTTAAAATTATAATATTCGACGCACTTTTTGTTGGTCGGAATTTCCATGCCCCATAAGCCAACCAATTCAGAACGTGTTGTCACCCTAAAGCTATTTATAGCTTCAACTTGATTTTTAGCCTCTGAATTTTGAGTTGTATTCTTATTATCTGCCGCCATCACCAACGATGAACTCAACATGAGTAAAACTGTAAGATATGCTATTTTCATACATTTAATCAGTCATATAAATCATGCTCTTAAAGTAACACATTTTTTTACAAATCCGCGGTTTATCACATTTTCATAACAATCATTTTTCATCTTTATCCAGAAAATCAATCTCCGTTAACGAAACTACAAATCAGCTAAATGCCAAACAAATCACACTATTTACAATAAAATAATATAAAATCTTTTTTATCGTTTAATATTCGAAAAAAACGAATTCTCCCATATTTAACTTAGGCTTACATAAGCTAATGAAACTGCATTCGAATAGTCTTGCTCCGCTTAATGCACGCCACAGCATGGCTTTTGTCATAGTCGCTGCAGTTATTCTTTGCTGCTGCTTAGTCGGTATTTTCAGCCGCCCATTAAGCTATTTAGCGATTTTTTGGCCTGCGAATGCAGTATTGTTAGCAATATTCTTAAGGTTCCCTAAACTGAGTAATCTGGGAGGATGGTTAGGTGCATTTACCGGTTATATGCTCCCAGATTTAGTGACAGGCAATTATTTCCAACTCACCCTATTTCTTACTTTTTCAAATTTAACCAACAGCATGGTATCGTTATTTTTTATGCGATATTTTCAGGTGAACTATCAAAACTATAATAAAGGTTTCACCTTTCTGACCATGATTGTCATCATCGCCTGTGGTGGATGCCTTGCGGGTGCACTTTTTGCTATTTTCACCGTGCCTTATATTCCCAATACGTTTATGTCGACCGATCGATTGTCGATTGATTTTGGTATGTGGTGGATTACCGAAATATTGAATGCGCTGATTATATTACCGCTTATTCTGTCTTTTCCTAAACTGGCCGATCTTAAACTTTATTTCAAAGATCGACGTCATCAAAGCTTTCAGATCAATAAAATATTTCCGGCAATTGCAGTTGTCTTCTGTGTATTTTTAACAGCCGTTTCTGCAGGTCCAGGGGCAATTCTCTACCCTTTAGCGGCTCTAATTTGGGCAGCATTAACCTATCGATTATTTACCTTATCACTGATTAATGCCGTGGTAATTTTAGCGACCTATTACAATTTAAATGCGTTCTACTTACACGATTCTTCATTAGCCTATTTATCGACAGCAATTTCAGTTCGTATTGGCCTAGCCATGCTGATTCTCTCGCCGTTAATTCTTTGTATTATTAGCCGAAATCGGCACGAACTATATAAAGAGGTTTTATACCTTGCAAATCATGATAGTTTAACGCATGCGATGAATCGTCGATATTTTTTCGAGCAAGGTGAGCTTTACCTACAAAACCAAATTCAGCTTAACTTTTCCATTATCATGATGGATATTGATCATTTTAAACAATTAAATGATCAATATGGGCATTATGTCGGTGACCAAGTTTTACAAGAATTTTCGAGTATTGTGCGTAAGAATTTACGTGAAACTGATTTATTTGCACGAATTGGGGGAGAAGAGTTTAGTGTATTACTTACCAACATTGCAGCACCTGAAGCCCAAGGTATCGCTGAACGTATCCGAAAAGTCGTTGAAACCACACCAATTAGTATCGATGAACAAAATACAATATATATTACTGTGAGTATCGGCCTAATACACCAGTCTTTGCCCAATGCTCCAAGTTTGCAAAGTATGATTAATCAAGCTGATCAGGCATTATATCAAGCTAAAGAACTCGGCCGTAATCAAGTGATTTTAGTCCATTGAGACTTTTCAATATACTGAATTGTTTCAAGCTGGCTTTTGGTTCGTTTTAGGCAAGCCCACGACCAAAAACATGGCAGGTATAACCGCCAGTCCTGCGATCATAAAAATAACGGGTCCCGAAAGCATGTCCCAATATCGTCCTGCTAAAATACTGCCACTCGCAACACCTAAGCCCCACATGGTACTGTATAGCGCTTGACCACGCCCTTGTTGACTTGCGGTAAAATTTTGAAAAATGATTCGCATCGCGATTAAGTGGAATAATCCAAAACTAAATGCATGAATCGTTTGCGCAGCAAATTGAGTGATAAACACCGTCGGATATAAGCCTACAATCAACCATCGCATCCCTGTTAGCCCCAAACAAATGAGCACTAAGTTACGCCAAGAATATCGATTAAAAAAGACATTGGCATAGGCAAACATAATGATTTCCGCAATGACTCCGACAGACCATAAAAAACCGATTTGGCTCGTCGAAAAATCGGCCTGCTTAAGGTAATTGCTATAAAAACTATAAAACGGTGCATGCGAAAAGAGCAGAAAAAATTCAATGATAAAAAAACTCGCTACAATAGGCCGTTTTAAGATAGGCCAAAGTGGTTCAAGTTTTTTCTGTGAAGATGGTGCAGTAGCGGGCTCTTTAATCGTAAATGACCAAATAAATGCGAGAAATGCAATGCATAACAACATGATAGGAAGCATGGAAACAGGTATTATTTCTAGCAAAGCCCCTATTCCAAATACCCCAACAATGAAACCAACTGATCCCCATTTTCTGACTTTTCCATAAAGTTCTGCACGCCGCTCAGCTAACCAAAATAAAGTTACTCCTTCAAACTGAGCCAATATAGCATTTTGAAAGAAACTAAAAACCAGCATGAGTAATGCAACAGATTGAAAACTGTTGGGAATTATAAAAATCAGAAACCAAATACAGGCTTCCATCCATGTTGCGATTCGAACTAAAAGCATGCGCTTGCCGGATTTATCTGCAATCCAACCCCAAATAAATGGGGCAAAAAAACGTGTCACAATTGCAATCGAAGATAAAACCCCTATTTCTTGATAATTAAACCCTTGATCCTCTAAATACAAACTCCAATACGGCATGAATGTACCCACTATTGAATAATAGAAAAAGTAGAATCCACCTAGTTTTGTTTGGATTGGAATTGATTGCATTTGGTTATATTCACTTGTATTTTCAAACACTTAAATAAGTTAATGGTTATATAAGATTGCACTCATTTGGCTGTATTTGTAGCTCAACAGTCTACAAATGAGTCTACAAATTGCAAAAAAATATTTTTTTTGATTTTTTGTAGACTGCTTTAAAAACTCATTAATTTTCACTATTTTATCACTGTTTTTCGCATAAAAGAAAAACCGCCCGAAGGCGGTTATTTTTGACGATGAAAGTTATAAATCTTTTGGAGTATTTATTTTATTGACGAGCTAGAGATGGAAATAAACATTCAACAATACGTTGGGTACTCCATAAACCAATTTCTTGATGATGCATATGAGGCGCTAAATACTTTAGAAGTTTGTTGATCTTATATCCTGTATTCGTATTTCCATCAAATTGTTTCTTAAGCTCAGCCATTTCATGGTTAGCTAAATAATTAAATGAATTGGTCTCTAGGAAGTTTTTCACATACTCATTATTCACTTGATTTTGCTTAGGATCTATAGATTTGCCAGCAATCCAATCATAAATAAAAGTTTTTTCAACAGCATTAAACACTCCAAACATTTTACCATCTTCGTCGTGAATCATCTGCCAAAATCTACTCTCTTCAGGTGGTCGATTCAATTTTATCCAGCCCATACGTACAAGCTCAAAAATAAACTCTTCAACACTATCATCTTCAGACAGCCATTCATTCGTCGTTCTATTGTTAAACATACATTTATTACTATGCATATGTTTACCAACGATCGCCTTTTTCTTAAATATTTCTAGCACCATCTTTTCAGTGCTTAAATTTTTAATTATCTGAACTGAACTCATTCCTTTGTTATTTAGGAGATAGCCGATTTTGAGTTTACGAATGAAAGAGGTGGATCAGGAAATTTGAACAACACTTATAAGTGATATTTTGCTCCCCAAATGATGTTATAAACATCAATATATGGAGTATTTTATGGCACGTAGACCAAGAAGAAATCATTCAAATGATTTTAAAGCTAAGGTAGCACTTGCTGCGATTAAAGCAGAAAAAACACTTGCTGAA
>NZ_VOZA01000016.1:0-66497 GCF_013420015.1 Acinetobacter sp. YH12039
GTCATGAGAAAGCCCATATAAATGGGTAATGTACAAGTTGCTGTAGAAGCATGTTTAATTCGTCTGATCACAGATACTTTATAAAGTATTTTAATACTTTTTTGAATCAGTCAATGCGTAAGTCCTAAAGACTTTACTTTATTCTAATTTTTTGACTATTTAACCAAGCCTATATTACCCAGAGGCAAGGTATGAACACAGAACAAACCTCTCCGCAAGAGCGTGTAGGGGCTAAAGTCTACCGATATTTTTTTATCGTACTGACTGCTCTGATCGCACTATATTTAATCATCCAAGGTTCTAAATTATTGAGTCTCGGTGGTTCAAGCTATTATCTCATTGCTGGTGTTGCGTATATCGTCATCGCTGTTTTATATGCAATGAAAAAAGCCGCTGGCTTTTGGTTGTCTATCATCACATTTATTGCAACTGTGATCTGGGCAATTGCTGAAGTGCAAGGTTTTGACTTTTGGCAATATATTCCACGTTTAGTGACCCCAACTGTTTTATTTGTTTTAAGCCTATGGGCAAGTCGTAGTCTGCCTGCACTGAGGCTCACAAAAGTTAAAATAGCCAATCAAGTTGGATTCGTTGGTTTAGCTGCCTGTGTGGTTGCGCTGATTGCCGCATTCTTCCCACATGGCAAAATTTTAAATCCAGTTGATCTCGTACAAGATCCAAGTTTAGCAAAACCAAATGCTGAAAACCCAGACAACTGGGAGTATTTTGGTCGTAATGGTAACGGTACACGTTTCGCTCCATATACTGACATTACCCCTGAAAATGTCAAAGATTTGAAAGTTGCTTGGACCTACCATACGGGTCGTGATTTGAAAGCAGGTGTAGACGAAAATACACCCATTCAAATTGGTAGCACACTGTATTCATGTACACCGACCAATATTATCACTGCCATTGATGGTGATAGTGGTAAAGCACTTTGGAAATATGATCCTAAAGCAAAAACTGCGGAACATATTACCTGTCGTGGTGTAGGCTACTACGATGCAACTAAAGATAAATCACTTACACCTGCCGATTTAGCATCTAACGGCATCAAAGCATGTCCACAACGTATTTTAACCTCTACTGTTGATGGTCGTTTAATTGCCTTGAATGCGAAAACAGGTGCTTTATGCCCTGAGTTTGGTATCAATGGTCAAGTCGATGTTTTACATGACATGGGGCCAACTGAACAAAGTAAACGCTACCACCCAACATCAACTCCTCTCATTGCAGGTCATGTTGCAATTTTAGGTGGCTGGGTCCGTGATATTGTGCACGGCGAGCCTTCTGGTGTCGTACGTGCCTATGATGTTCGTACAGGTAAATTGGCTTGGGCGTGGGATATTGGTAATCCTGAACTTGTTGGTGAGCCTAAAGATGGTAAAGGTTATACCCTTGAAACGCCAAACATGTGGACCATTCCAACCTATGACAAAGACTTAAATCTTGTTTATTTACCTACTGGTAATGGTCCTCCAGATTATTGGGGTGGTGACCGTAGTGGTGCTAAAGAGAAATTTGGTTCGGCTGTCGTTGCTGTCAATGCAACGACTGGTAAAACAGTGTGGTCGTATCAAATTGTGCATCATGACGTATGGGATTATGACTTACCGTCACAACCTGTGCTTTACACCATGACCAATGATCAAGGTGAAAAAGTTCCTGCATTGATTCAAACCACTAAAATGGGACAAATCTTTGTCTTAGACCGTCGTACGGGTAAACCAGTGTCTAAAGTGGTTGAAAAAGCCGTTCCAACCTCTGGTGCTGCTGAAGGTGAAAAACTTTCTCCAACTCAACCATATTCTGTCGATATGCCACAAATTGGGAATGACACTTTACGTGAAAAAGACATGTGGGGGATCTCTACCTTTGACCAATTAAACTGTCGTATTGATTATAAAGATTCTGTGTATCAAGGTCTTTATACCCCGCCGGGTGAAAAACCATATATAGAATGGCCAAGTCTTTTAGGTGGTATGAACTGGGGTGGTATTTCTATCGATGAATCAACAGGTTTGATGTTCGTCAACGATATGCGTATGCCACTTCGTATGTCTCTTGTACGTAAAGAAGACATGGGCAAGTACAAAATCTCAACGGATGAAGTTCCAGGATTCATGGGGACTGTACGTCCACAATTTGCAGGTCCATATGCAGGTGTAAAAATCGACATCATGCAGTCTGCATTGGGTGTACCATGTAACCGCCCTCCGTTCGGAACCATGACAGCGATTGATTTGAAATCTAAAAAAGTCGTTTGGGAAGTGCCAATGGGGACTGCTGAACAACTTGGACCTTTAGGTATTAAATCTCATATGCCAATGCCTCTTGGTATGCCTACTTTAGGTGGTCCAACGTCAACTGCTTCTGGTCTAGTATTCTTTGCAGGTACTCAAGATTACTACTTACGTGCTTTAGACTCTAAAACCGGTAAAGAAGTGTGGAAAGCTGAACTTCCTGTGGCTGCTGTTGCAGCACCATTGATTTATAAGTCACCAAAAACTGGAAAACAATATGTGGTTATTTCTGCAGGTGGTGCAAGCCACTCTAAAGATGTAGGTGATTACATCATTGCCTATGCTTTGCCTGATCAAAAATAATTGACATACAATTTACTAAAAAACCAAAGCTTAGGCTTTGGTTTTTTTTGAAAAAATAATGATCAATATCTAAAATTTTAATAAGTAATTAACTACACTAATCATAGTTTTTCACAAATTCTAAAACGTAGATCGCATTCAACTTTTAAAGTCCCTTTTTATGCTTAATTCGTCACCTTAATTATAGGGAGTAAGAGAGTCATGTAATTTATTTGATACACGGTGTTTCATCACATATTATCAAATCAAGGGATGTTATTTTGTCTCGTATATTTAAAGAATAATCCTAATTTTCGAGTAGCTAGTAGTAGGAGGTTTTCAAAAAATGAATAAAATTAGTCATAAAAAAAGCCCCCATATTTCGATGAGGGCTTTTTGAATTTGGAGCGGGAAAGGAGACTCGAACTCCCGACCCCAACCTTGGCAAGGTTATGCTCTACCAACTGAGCTATTCCCGCGGAGTCTATCCTGTTTTTTTACTAAAAAACTGAATCGAAAAAAATTTGGAGCGGGAAAGGAGACTCGAACTCCCGACCCCAACCTTGGCAAGGTCACCGAGATTTATTCCATTAAATGACCTTAATTATAAGTATATGATTTGATTACTGGTATATAGTTTTTGGTGGAGTAAAATTTTGATCAATTTAGATCATTTAATGTGGTTTTGGTCACTTCATTTTAGACATTTTAGTTTATAAAAGTCACCTATGTTTTGATGCTGATTTTCGTGAGAAATAATAACAATATATAGTTTAATATAATGATTATTAATAATTTATAAATCGACTACAACATGTAGTAGCGAAGATGCTCAAAATGCACTTACTACGTAACATCAGTTAAATAAAAGTCTCCCACAAACCCAATACGGTTCACTTGGGCCTATGCAGTCTGAAATAGGTTTATAAACTTAATCTGATCTTAAGAACTTAATCTTAGCTTTGTAGAGAAAATCTCTTGAAGGATGAAACGAGTGGATCAGCGAGTAGATGTACTAAATTTTAAAAAACTATTATATCTAATGAGCGTCTTGATCTTGATTAGCCTTGGGCTATGGTGGGGAAGTAAGCTGCTCTCGAATAAAAATATAGAGGCTAAAGTAGAGAGACAGGTTTCAGAGGCTGAGAGGAGTCCTGAAGTCTCAGAGCAACAAATCTTAATTTCTTCAAAACAAATTGAGCAAGTTGGGATCAAATTACACACATTAGGTGCTTCTTCTACTAACATACAAAAACAAATTATTTTACAAGGGCAAGTACAGTGGTCACCAGAAAGCAAAGTTGTACTGACTAGTCCTGTTTCAGGAATGGTGCAGCAAGTTTTGGTACAACCCTTGGCAGAAGTTACCCGGAATCATCATGTACTTGCTGTACATAGTCCAGATTTAATTCAGATTCAAAATGAAATATTGCAGCTTCGTGCTCAACAACAATTAGCCCAGCAAAATTTAACACGTGAACGTAGCTTATATGCTGAAGGCATTATTGCCGAGAAGCGTGTGCAAGAGGCACAGAATCAAGTACAGCGTCTTAATATTAACTTAGGTGCAAAACAGCGAATGCTGCAATTTATGGGAGGAGGGCAGGTAAATAGTCTAAATTCCATTGTCTATGTTAAAAGCCCAACAAGTGGTTATATAGAAAACTTACAGGTTTCTACAGGTCAGTATGTTGAGGCTGGTACAGTATTAGGTCAACTTGTAAACGCTGATTCACCGTTACAATTGTTATTACAAGCTAATTTAGCTGACAGTAAATATGTGCATATTGGGGATGTTGTTCAGGTTGAAGGTTGTGATATTACAGGGCATATACAAAATATCGCTCCAGCACTTGTAGGGAATACACAAACTCAAAATATCATCGTACAAATGGATACCAAACATAATTGTTTGCGGGTGCAACAATTTGTCAAAGTTCATGTTCAAAGTAAGCAGCCAACAGTAATTGCAGCATGGCCAGTACCAAGTACTGCCATAACCTCACAAGATGGTAAACACATTATTTTTGTTAAAAATCAGAAGGGGTTTGAAGCTGTAACGGTTGAAGTTCTATCAGCTGATCAGCAGCAAAGTTATATTACAGCTGAAAAATTAAAACCCAAAATGCAACTTGCTATCAGTGGTGTAGAGCGTCTCAAGGCGGTGTGGTCTGGCTTTGGTGCAGAGCAAGCACCTATTAGCACTACAGAACGTTGAGGTGAGACATATGTTAAAACGTCTTATCGCCTTTTCACTTAGTCAGCGCATTTTAATATTATTGCTCACATTGGCGATCAGTGTGGCAGGCTACATTGCTTTTACGAAACTACCAATTGATGCTTTTCCTGATGTGTCAAGTACGCAAGTACAAATTGTGATGAAATCGCCCGGCATGACGCCCGAAGAGGTGGAAAGCCGTATTGTTGTACCCATTGAACAAGAAATGTTGGGAATATCTCATCAGACAGTAATGCGTTCGCAATCTAAATACGCGATTGCGATTATCACATTAGACTTTGCTGAAGGCACTGACCCTTATTGGGCTAGACAACAGGTGAATGAACGTTTAAGTAATGTGATGTCTGCATTACCAAGTAGTACGTCAGGTGGAATTGCACCCATGACGACCCCATTAGGTGAATCTTTTATGTTTACCTTACATGGGCCACTCAGTGATATGGAAAAACGAACTCTACTTGATCGGGTGGTTCGTCCACAACTTCGTAAAATTGAAGGGGTCGCCGATGTTAACGCTTTGGGGGGACTTGTTCGTACATTTGAAGTGACCCCTAATTTAGAGGCCCTGGCGGCACGAGGCTTATCTTTAACACAGCTACAACAGGCAATCGAGCTAAATAATGCCAGTGATGGTGCTGGGCGGCTTAATGAAAATGGAGAGTCATTACTGATCCGAAGCGATAGCCGCGTCAGAAACCTTGAAGAGTTAGGCGATATTATTGTTTCTAGCCATCAAGGAACATTGGTGCGGGTTAAAGATGTTGCACAGGTACATACTGGAGCACTCACACGCTATGGTGCAGTGACTGAAAATGGCCAAGGTGAGGCTGTCCAAGGTATTGTATTAACTTTAAAAGGTGCGAATGCACGTCAAGTCGTTCAACATGTTCGTGAGCATTTGTCCGACATTGAAAAAACTCTGCCACAGGGTACAACGATTGAACCATTTTATGATCGTGGTGAGTTGGTAAACCGAGCCATTCATACCGTAAGTAAAACGTTATTAGAAGCTATTGTCTTAGTCTTGATTTTACTTTTATTGTTCTTAGGAAACCTAAGGTCTGCTTTAGTGGTTGCGGCAGTTTTACCATTATCTGCACTAAGTACTTTTTTGATGATGCACCATTTTGGTTTAAGTGCCAATTTAATGTCTTTAGGTGGTTTGACGATTGCGATTGGTTTATTAGTGGATGCTGCAGTTGTAGTGGTTGAAAATATTGAAATGCAACTTGCTGAAGCAAAAGAGTCACCGCAACGTTCTTTTTTACCGCCATTAAATATGATTTACCGCGCAGTGTCTGAGGTTGCAGTACCAGTCACAGCAGGCATGATCATTATTATGTTAGTGTTTATTCCATTGGTCACGCTTGAAGGATTGGAAGGGAAGCTCTTTTCACCTGTGGCTTTAACAATTGTATTTGCTTTATCAAGTTCACTAATTTTTTCTTTGACAGTGATTCCTGTACTGTGTTCATTCTTTCTAAAACCGAAAGCACATCACACACCCTTTTTAGTAGCTAAATTAGAAACTGGTTACCGAAAACTTTTGAATCTGAGTTTAGCCCATCCTAAACAGATTTATGTCTTAGCAGGTGGTACCTTACTTCTGGCTGCATTGATTTTCCCATTCATTGGAAAGTCATTTATGCCAACCATGGATGAGGGAGATACTATTTTACAGTTAGAAAAAATCCCTTCGATTAGCTTACAAAACTCAATTGCATTAGATCTGGATATTCAAAAACGTATTTTGGAACAAGTGCCTGAAGTTGAAAGAATTGTGGCACGTACAGGTTCTGATGAATTGGGATTAGACCCTATGGGGTTAAATGAAACAGATAGTTTCATTGTGCTAAAACCACAAACGCAATGGCAAGTCAAAAATAAAGAGCAAATTTTAGAAAAAATTCGTCTTGTACTTCAAGATGTTCCTGGCGTGAACTTAACATTTAGTCAACCCATAGAGATGCGCACTTCAGAAATGTTGTCTGGAGTACGAGGAGATTTGGCTGTCAAAATTTTTGGAAGTGATTTAGACCAGCTTAATGATTTATCAAAGCAAATTGCAATAGTTCTACAAGGCATTGAAGGCAATGAAGATGTCATGACACTCGAAAATTCGGGAGTACAGTATCAAGAGCTGCGAATCCATCGTGATATGGCTATACGAAATCAATTGGACAGTCAAAATGTTCAAGCCCAACTCAAGATGCTCGTGGAAGGCAAAGAAATAGGTTCCATTATTGAACAGGGGCGCCCTGTTCCATTAATGATGAAAGGGGATCCACGTTTGGGAGAGTCGAGTTTTGAATTTTCCAATATTGCCTTGCCAATTGAGAATGCAGCTGCAGTGCCATTGTTATCTTTAGCAGAAGTGGTTAAGACTGAGGGTGTCGTAAAAATTGATCGTGAAAATGCATCACGAATGTCAGTGGTACGTGCCAACGTACGTGATCGTGATTTAGTTAGTTTTGTAGATGAAGCAAAACAATTGGTTGCAGAGAAAGTCAAGTTACCAACCGGCTACTCACTCAAATGGGGGGGGCAATTTGAAAACCAACAACGTGCGGCTGCTCGCTTAATGCTTGTTGTACCTGCTGCATTAACAATGATCTTCTTTTTACTATTTACGACTTTGGGTTCGGTGCGTCAAGCCGTATTGGTTTTCGTCAATATTCCCTTTGCGTTAGTCGGTGGAGTATTTGCATTAGCATTAACAGGTGAGTATTTATCTGTTCCTGCATCAGTTGGTTTTATTGCCTTGATGGGGATTGCTGTACTGAATGGTTTAGTGATGATTAGTTATTTTAATCAACTGATTTCTCGTGGTGTTGCAATTGAGGAAGTTGTTCGTGAAGGTGCTATGCGCCGTTTACGTCCAGTCATGATGACCGCGAGTATTGCAGCTTTAGGTTTGATCCCATTGTTATTTACTACTGGCCCTGGTGCCGAGATTCAACGTCCATTGGCGATAGTTGTGATTGGAGGGCTTATTTCTTGTACTTTGCTGACTCTGATTTTACTTCCTAACTTGTTTAAAAAATTTGGTTTAGCGCGAGATCATCATGTCTGAAATATGCCAACTCTCTATTAACGTGTCCTCTGATATTGCTGAAGAACTTATGGAGCATTTGTGGTTAATTCCTGAGTTGATTTCAGGGTGTACTTGTGTCAACGCACAAGGGTTTGGTAATCGCCAACATTATCGTAATGTTCAGGAAAAAATTCGCGGAGCAACTGAACGGAATCTTATATTGCTGATTGTACAACACGAATCTGTATCATTGGTTTTGGCGCATATTCAGCAAAAATTTAAATCAAGTGATTGTTTTTATTGGGTCATACCTACATTAATTTCTGGTTATATGAGCCAAGGAGCACTTGACTAATGACATTAAATATCAAATTTAAATCAACACTTCTAGGCCAAATTTGGTATCTGTTTGGGTTGGGCTATTGTTTTACAGTGGCTTCGACAGCAATTGCAAAACCTCAACTTGAAGCTGCTTTGCCACCACTTGAAGCAGTACAACAGAGTCTAGTAGAACATCCGAATGTGCGTGCTGCAATATCAGAGCAAGATTATGCAGACTTTGCCCGACAAGGATTAAAAGTAGGGCAAAATCCGTGGACTGTTACAGCCGGTATGCAAGTACGTAAGACGGATACACAACTAGAGCGAAAACAAGCCAATAGTTATGAACCTAGTTTGGGGATAGAAAAACAAATACGTTTGCCTAATAAATACCGGCTAGATCAAGATCTAGCACAACGTATTTCAAGTATTGCAGAACTGAAGTATGAGAATGCTCAACATCAAGCATCTAAAATGTTGTTAAATAGTTGGTTTGCTTATATGCGAAGCACATTGCATTTGAAGCGACTGCAAGAACAGCTGGATCAAATTCAGCAATTTATCCAAGTGACTGAACAACGTATTCGAGCAGGAGATGCACCACGACTTGAGCTAATGCTCTTGAAGAATGAGTACCAACAACTTGAGGAACAATATATGCAAGCTAAAGCTGCATATATTCAAGCTCAGCAATTGTTGGCCCGCGATTATAGAGGAAAGATCCCTGAACAGTGGAGCAGCGATGTTATACAGCCTAGCCCTATACAGTATAGTCAAGCAGAGTGGGTACAGAAAATTTTGTCAGTTAATCATGAGTTAGCACTCGTAAGGATGCAAGCTACACAGCAATACGCAGTATTAAAAAGAGAGCAGCTTAATAGACTGCCAGATCCTACGATTGGTTTTGGTTACAGTAGGGAGCAATCGGGAGAGGAGAATTTATTAGGGGTTAGTGTTTCAATTCCTTTGACTGCGCGACAAGTCGGTATTGCTTCAGGAATGGCAGCGGCAGAAGCAAAAAAAGCGGATTTGGAGGTATTGCGTGTAGAAAAACGTCTGCGTCAAGAAATACAGGGGTGGGTGATTCAAATGGAGTCAGCGACTGTACGGAATACGAAGGCGCAAGAAAACTTACAACTGTTGCAACAACAACATCACTTGATGCAAAAAGCGTATAAATTAGGTGAGTTGAATCTCAATGAGCTTTTGTTGCATTCGCAGCAATTGATTGAAGCACGTAGCCGAGTCGATCAAGCTAAAGTAGATTATGCAGAAAGTATGAGTTCCTTATTACTTGATTCTCATCAATTGTGGCCTTTACATGAGATGGATAGAATTTAACAGTAATATTTACGAGCATAGTAGGGATTATAAATTTGCGCTGTAGTTTGGTAAGCAAGAGAAAAAGGTGTTATGAGAGTTCTATTGGTAGAAGATGATAGCTTGTTGGCAAAAGCAACTGCACGTGGTCTAGATCAAATGGGCTTTGTAGTTGACATTGCGAGCACAGCAGAGCAAGCGTACCATTTTTTAGTGAGTTATCATTATCACTTTATTCTACTAGACTTAGGTTTGCCTGATCGAAATGGGATTGAAATTTTAAAATCACTACGTCGCAAAAAGAATCAAGTTGGAATTATTATTCTGACTGCTCAAGATCAAGTTAATGATCGTATTACAGGTCTAGAGGCAGGAGCTGATGATTTTGTTGTTAAACCTTATGATTTACATGAGGTCGTAGCAAGGATTCATGCTGTATTACGCCGAATTTCAGGAGAGGTAGGGGACCTAATTCAGGTTGGAAATATTAGTATTAACAAAGCGAGTAAACAAGTACTGTTAAATCAAGTCGAAATTGAGTTGACACATAAAGAGTTTCATTTATTGGAGTTATTTACTCTCAATCGTGGTCGTGTAATTTCGCGTGAAAATATAGAAAATTCATTTTATGCTTATGACGTTGATGTGAGTAGTAATGTTGTACAAGTCTATATTCATAACTTGCGTCGGAAATTAGGTAAAAATATTATCCGTACAGTACAAGGTTTTGGATATATCATGGATGAACAGCATTAAATGGCTGATCCAATTCGCAGCTATTCATTAACCCAGCGCTTATCTATAATTTTACTGGCAATTACCACTAGCGTTTGGTTGGGTAGTTTAGGAAGTATTTATTGGGGAATGCAAAACACTGCCAATAATATTTTTGATAAGTCATTAGCAGAAACTGCTCATGCTTTATTGTCTACGACTCTAAGTACCCTAGATGGAAAAGTACCGCAGCATACAGTGATTGAAAAAGCTAAGGGTGAGCATTATGACCAAATTGTATTTCAAATTTGGCATCGTGATGGACAATTAATTTATCGTTCTATTGGTGTGGAAACACAGCCATTTGTTCAGCAAGATAATTTTGGTTGGATTAAACTGAATAATAATACTTATCGTAGTTATTCTGTTTGGGATAGTACGCATACAATACAGGTACAAATTGCGCAGGTTTGGACAATTCGAAAAGATATTCAGCAAGATATGTTGCTGTTTTTGATTTTGGTTTCAATCATATTTTTGCCATTATTATTATGGTTGATTATTTGCACGATCCGTCGTCATTTATTGGCTGTATATAGCATTAGTCAAAACTTAGAAAAACAATCCATTGAACATTTAAATCCAATTAAGCCAGTTGTACCGAAAGAAATAGAACCTTTAGTGAGCTCTTTAAATACCTTACTTAGTGAGATTGCTGAAAGTATGCAACGTGAAAAACGTTTTACCTCAAATGCCGCTCATGAACTCCGTACACCATTAGCTGCTATACGCTTACATGCCCAAGTACTTCAAAATGCACGTTCCAATGAGGAGTCTAAGGAAGCTGCACAGGACATTATTACAGGAGTAGACAAAGCATCAAGAATGATTACTCAGTTGCTTACATTAGCGAGGCTTGAACCGAATGCCACACAAAACAAAAGCAATATTGATTTGGTAGATATTGTTAAAGGTACAGTTGAAATGATGGGTATTCAGTTCAGAAAAGCAGGTGTAGACTTACAATTGCATCTCACCTCAGTGTGCGTTTGGGGGCAGTCAGATCAGTTGGAAATTATGTTGAGAAATATACTCGAAAATGCCATTCTTTATCGTAGTTCAATACATAAACCTATTATTAAAGTCAGTTGTGGAAGTATTGGAAATGGTAGTTTTATACAGGTTGAAGATAACGGCATAGGTCTAGATGAAGCACAAATCCCATTTATATTTCAGCGTTTTTATAGAATAAATCAAGCCAGTTCTGTAGTAGGAAGTGGTCTGGGATTATCTATTGTGAAGCAGATTATTGACTCTCATTTAGGCAAGATTACTTTACAACGTGCAAATGCAGTTGGAGGATTGATTGTCAGAATTGAATTTTTCAAAAAATTGAATATTTATTAAAACGATAGTCAAAAAAATAGATTTTATCATATTGATTTATAAATTTAATTTAAATGCTGGCGTATATCGTTGTCCACTCATAATGTTCTCTCCTATGCAAAAAGAATAGACGAAATTTGTCTAGGAGAATGGTGGCAGTCCAGGGCCTGGTTCAAGCATGACTTGAGTAATACTCGGGCTGTGCTCATGATTTGCTTGAGCATTACTTGCGGATTTTCCCCAACGTGCTTGGGCTGCATTTTTGGTTTTATCAGATTTGATTTGAAATCAAAATATGTATAAGTTTTTGTAGCTCTCAGATTATTTTAAGTCATTTTTAAGATTCAAATTTTAGGCTAAAGCATATTAAAGTCTTTGAACTAAAAAAAATGCTTAAGCTGCCTTCTTTTCCCGGTCTACGCCAGATCAAACCCCTCAGCCTTGCACGCTTCAACCTGTTACTCGCCATTTGGCTGGGACTGGTCTTAAACTTTGCTTTCTATCAGAAAATCCATCAACTGACGCCTTATACCAACCTCAAGGCAGACGCATTATTGGCGGCTACAGTCTTGGTAGTTATCGGCTTGTACAATCTGGTCTTGCAGTGGCTGAACTGGAAATGGAATGCCAAGATACTGGCCAGTGTGCTGATCATTCTGGGCGGTTTTAGTGCTTATTTTGTCAATAGTCTGGGGGTTGTTATTACGCCGGACCAGATCCAGAATATGCTGCAGACCGATGCCCGGGAAGTCCGTGATCTCTGGTCAATACGGCTGGTGATCTGGACGCTGGTCTTTGTGATTTTTCCTTTGTGTATCGTCTGGATGCTGAACATTCAGCCTGCATCTTTCGGGCGTCAATTGTTGCATAAAAGCCTGAGCAGTCTGCTTTCGGCCGTATTGATTCTAGGACTGTTATTCTGTTTTTATGTCGATTATGCAGCCATCTTCCGCGAGCACCGCGATCTGAAGGGCATGATTTCCCCGCAAAATAGTATTGCATCCACCGTATCCTACTATAAAAAGAAAGCACCTAAAGCCAATTTGCCTTTGATTCCTTATGGTGAAGATGCCCATCTGCTGCAGCAGGCTCAAATACAGAAACAACCCAAATTGATGGTGCTGGTGGTTGGGGAGACTGCACGTGCCGAGAGTTTTGCTTTAAATGGTTATGCACGCAATACCAATCCTGAACTGAGCAAGTTACCGATAATTAATTTCAATCAAGTCAGTTCTTGCGGAACTGCCACAGCTGTTTCAGTACCGTGTATGTTTTCAGGGATGACACGTCAAAACTATAATGAACAGTTGGCTAGCCACCGAGAAGGTTTGCTGGATATTGCTCAGCGGGCCGGTTATCAGGTGACCTGGATTGATAATAATTCGGGCTGTAAAGGTGCCTGTGACCGCGTACAAAAATACCAGATTCCAGCCCAACTGAAACAGAGATGGTGTGATGCTGGTGGTGAATGTTTTGATGAAATCCTGGTGGATAGCCTGAAAGATTATCTGGCGCATCTGGATAAAAACAACTCGAAACCGCAGTTAATTGTACTGCATCAGATGGGCAGTCATGGCCCCGCATATTTCAAGCGCTCCAAAGCACCATATCAGCCATTTCAACCGACCTGTAATACCAATGCCATTCAGGGCTGCAGTACAGAAGAATTAAAGAATAGCTATGATAATTCGATTGTATATACAGACCATGTTCTTGCCGAGATCATTGAAACTTTAAAGCAACAGACTCAATATCAAACCGGTTTCTGGTATCTGTCTGATCATGGAGAATCTACCGGAGAGCACGGTTTATACCTGCATGGTGCTCCTTATAGCATGGCGCCCACGCAGCAAACCCATATCCCAATGCTGATGTGGTTTTCTGATACCTGGCAACAGTATAATGCCCTGCAGCTAAACTGTTTAAAAACACAGACCGGACAGGCACGCAGTCACGATCATCTTTTCCCCAGCTTATTAAGTATGCTGGATATAAAAACGCAAGTGATTGAAGCTAAAAATGATATGCTTGCACAATGCTCATCATCATTAAAAAACAGAGCTTGAAATGCATAAAATACTGATTATTGAAGATGACTTTATGATTGCCGAGTCGACTGAAACATTGCTTAAACTGCATCAGTTTGAGGTGTACTGGGTCAATAATGGGATTGAGGGTTTAAAACAATTACAGCAGCAGGTCTACGATATTGTGCTGCTCGATTTAGGTTTGCCAATGATGGATGGCATGTTGGTGCTAAAAAATATCCGGCAGAAGTTTCCGAATTTACCGGTATTGATTATCTCTGCCCGGGATCAATTACAAAACCGGGTAGATGGGCTGAATCAGGGAGCTGATGACTACTTGATTAAACCCTATGAGTTTGACGAACTGCTGGCCCGTATTCATGCCTTAATCCGACGTGCCGGCTTAAAAAATACTGTGACAGATATGAATAAGAAATTATCACACAGTGGGCTGGAACTGGACCTGGAACAGCACATCGTATGCTTTAATGGTGAACCGATCGAGTTGTCTAATCGGGAATGGTCTATTCTCACTGCACTCCTCATGCATCCTAGCAAAATTTTTTCTAAAAACGATTTAGAAGACAAACTTTATGATTTCGATAGTGATGTAAGTAGTAATACTGTGGAAGTCTATATTCATCATCTGCGCGCCAAATTAGGAAAAGACTTTATACGGACGATCCGTGGTCTAGGATATCGCTTAGGATAGAGCATGAAGCCAAAACGTTATTCCTTACAAAAACGTCTAATTATTTATATTTCATTGTTTAGCGTGGTATTGGGCTGTGTACTAATCTTTGCAGCATACCGGATTGCACTTGAAGAAATTAATGAAGTCTTGGACAAACAGATGCAAAGTCTCGCAGAGCGCATTGCAGAAAATCGTCCAGAACCGCTACAAAGCAAGATCGATTTAGAAAAACAGTATAGTGAGGAAGATTTATTTGTAGATATCTGGTCTTATACACATACTACATTACATCCACAGGATGTTTTGGTTGCATCGGTCAAGAAAGCAGGATTCTATACGCATCAGACCCCTTACGGGACTTGGCTAACTTATATTATTCCTGGAGACCAATTGCAGATCCAAGTGAGCCAGCAAAAAAATGTCCGGCAAGAATTAGCATTGGAACTCGCAGCGAACATGTTTCTCCCTTATGTACTATTTCTTCCTTTTGCTATATTCGGTTTAAGCTGGGTAATTCGGAGAAATTTTCAGCCTCTTAATGATTTTAAAACAGAATTGGCCAGCCGTAAGGCTCAAGAATTAAAGCCGATCGCAATGAAAGATTATCCCTTGGAGCTGGAACCGACCATTCAGGAAATGAATTACCTGTTTGGCCGTATTTCCCTATCACAACAAGAGCAGCGCCAATTTGTAGCAGACTCTGCACATGAACTACGTACACCACTGACAGCTTTGAATTTACAGTTGCAGATATTATTACAGCAATTTCCACAAAGTGATGCCTTGCACAACTTGAGTCAGGGCGTCTTGAGGATGCAACATCTGGTAAATCAGCTATTAAGTCTGGCCAAACAGGAAGTCACAGATGGTTTAACTGAGCCTGTACAATCCCTGTCTCTGAATCAAATGACAGTCGCCTGCATTGAGCAATTGATCCAACTGGCACTACAGAAAGAAATTGATTTAGGGGTGGAGCAGCAACAGGAACTGTTGATTCACGGCCAAGCTTCGGCCTTGCATTCAATTATTTATAACCTGATCGATAATGCGATTAAATATAGTCCGAAGGATGGCGTAATTAACGTATCGATTTTCCAGCAAGGCCAGCAGGCAGTTTTACAGATCGAAGATAGCGGAACCGGGATTGATACTGCTCAATTCAATCAGATTCGGCAACGCTTCTACCGGATACATAATTATGCAGAAATTGGCAGTGGTTTGGGTTTGTCCATTGTAGATAAAGCCACCGAACGCTTGGGTGGAACACTAGAATTTTCCCGAAGTCTCAATCTGGGTGGCCTTTGTGTACAGGTCAAATTTCCTTTAGCCAAAGCCTAAGGGGATAGGCTTAGGGCTATTTGGGCGTTGAGGCTGCTTGATTAAACGCGCTAAGGAACAGTTTTTCTATCTCTAATTTGTGACTAAATAGCGCATAGCCGATAACATTCAGACACCAGATAATCCAGCCAGTCCAAAGGTTATGACTCAGGAAATGCGCTCCACGCATCATTTGTGCCCAGCCCATGGCTAACCCTAAAATTACCGCAGCGATCAGAAAGAAATAAGCCCGCTTGGGGTTAGACATGCGATAAACAAAATAGCCAGCCATTAAGGAAAAACCGCTAGAGGCATGCCCTCCAGGAAAACAGTGGCCAGCAGTAGCACTAAAATCCCATAAAATACCATCATAAGTAGGAATAACCATATTCCAGGGACAGGCATGGGCTGACTGGGATTTTAAAATTCCGATCGAGGCTGTGGTCACTGCTACCATGCTAAAGAAATAGCCAAATTCCCAGCGCCGCGTATGCCAGTTCTGCCATTTTAGTGAGACCTGCCAGCCTAGAAATAATAGGATATACACCAGAATCAGCATGTCTTTAACATAACGATGATTAAGTTCTGCCAGCGCCCAATTTTGCCGAAGGGGAAATTGTCCCTGACCATCGATAAAGGGATAGATAAGCTGTAAATCAAGCACTCCTCCAATATCAAAGAAGTTCAAAAGAACCAAAAAACTGAAACTCAGTAGTAATATTTGATTTAGTAAAAAACGAGATCGCTCTGACAACATTTTAAATATTCCATTCTTGTCGTTGTAGCAAAAATGAGGTCACAATGAATGACCGATTAAAATGATGCCCCAAGTTACGGTAATTAAACTGAGTGCGACAAACTGAGCGGCACTGCCCATATCCTTAGCATTTTTGGATAACTCATGCTGTTCTATGGAAATACGATCCACTACTGCCTCAATTGCTGAGTTAATCAGTTCAACAATCAGTGCTAGCAGGCACACAGCCACCATGAGTGCTTGCTCAGCTAGACTCTCGGATATCCAAAAACTAAGAGGAATCAAAATCAGGTTAATTAGCACGATCTGCCGAAAGGCAGCTTCAGTTCGGAAGGCTGTTTTAAGACCGGCCGCGGAATAACGGGTAGCATTGAAAATACGTTGTATTCCGGAAGTGCCTTTATAGAGTGAACGATCAGGGGACATAGAAGTGATTCAGTTAAGACGAGATTTGATTAATTTAAGTTCTTAACCTTAAAACTCTCTTAAAAATGGATGTCGATTTGATCCGCATTTATCTAATCAGATTTATGATCTAGATGTGTATTTCAATCAGCTTTCATATAAAAAATTAATTTGAATGGATTGGGGAGAATTCACCTTTTGAATGTTTGTGTAAAAAAGCTGTTTATTTATTTGTCATATTCTGAAAATATTTCTTCAATTTCATCCCACTGTGGCAATTTACAATTTTTTTTATTCACTTCGAATTGTAAACCAACACCATCAAGCACACGTTCAAATATGTCAAATGAACCTGTAAAACGGCCATTTTCCATCTCTGAAATTGTTGTTTTATTGACTTTAGTTTTTTTCTGCAAGACTTTTCTGTGTGTGGCCCAATCCTTTTCTGGCCAAACGTATTTTTTTACCTATTTCACCTCGTGTAGCCATTTTTTGCTCCCCAAATTTGTTAGCTATATAGCAAACTTTTATAATGATTCTTGAATGGCTAAATTGAACTTATAAGATTCAATTTAGCCTCGAATTAAGTTAATAGAATCCATATATGTATGGCAGTTATCAATAATGAGGCAGTTGTATACCTCTTGAGAAGAGGAACTTCTTATACCTTAAATTTAAATTATTAGACAAACAATGACTTTTTGTGTGTGTAATAAGGCCTTGTATATCTTAATATTTACCCTGAAGCCGAAGCCCTTCGACTACGTTTAATATAGTAATTAATCCCTGAGTAGTCTGAATCTGTTCTATTGGAATGCCTTTGGTTAACTTATTTGGTGCCTTCATAAAATGCTGCATCCATTTAGCCTCTCCACCTGTTAAAGCATCTAGTGATATTGCAATACGAATTAAAATAATTGCGAGCTCTCCCTGACTTGAATCAGGATCTAACTCAAGCGAATTTAAAGTTTCTATTGAATCTAAATTGAGAATGATAGCAAGCTGGCCCTGTGTCAAACCAAGTTGATTTGCAGATGATAAAACAGCTTTAGCTAATACCTTTTTTTGTTTTGCAATTTTTTCTGGTGTTTTATGCATGACTGATCTCTGTTTCAGACGTTGCTGATATCTAGAGTTTATACTATTTGATTACCATTTCTCATAGTTCAAATTTTTATTACAAACAGCTTAAAGATGAGAAACTATCATGAGATACATCAGTAATTTGAATACCCCAAGTGCTTTTGCCTCTTTACCTTTGAAGCAGAATTTAATTCGCCTTTCATTTTCATTCAGGCTGAAGTTTTCTGCCCGTAATGTTAAATCCTGTAATGTCTTTTTGAGCTCTGTCTTGCTCTGCTGAGAGAGTTCTAAATGAAGATATTTTTTGGGAAATAAGCTATGAATAAAAGAAAGAAGTTTCTTCAGTTGCCGTTTTTCATTCAGTTCAAAAATTAACTGGGCTGAATTTGGCTGAACTTTTTCAAGATAAATTGAGTAGATCATATGAAGCTGTTTTTTATATTTACTTTGTACATTTGCATAACGCTCCTGGACATGGTGAATGACCTTTTTCTCCTCCTGATTGGTTGGCAACATGGTAACTAATGCAGCAGGAGTTTTCCTTAAAAAATCTGTGGTAAATAACCTCGATGATTTTTTTTGGTTTACACAGGAGGTTTTCAAATGCAGGGCTCTGGCACGTAATTTTTGCGCGATTTGCAAAGGAATGCCTTCAGGTAACAGAAGATCTTGCTCTTTTTCTACTGCAAGAATGTGATGCAATAATTCAAAAGTCATCTCTGAGTCATGAGCTCCTAGCATCAGTGAATCAGGCGATTTCTGTTGTTCTGGTTGATATTGATGATCATGTTGCCTGTAACGGTCTTTAGTGAGTTGATCAAATAAGAATTGCCTGATGGCACGTTGCTGCACAGGATATTTAATATCGTCATCATGTTTCAGAATATTAAAGTACGCTTCTTTAGGAAGCGGGCTTTGTATTTGATTCAGCTGATAAGTGATCGCCAGATGCATTAAATGCAGATAGCTTGAACAGGTTGTTTCAGGTGTCAGATGCCCGGCAAAATGCGAGAGGGCATACCAAGTCTGTTGAGTATTTCTATTTCGTAGCAAAGCATAACGAATGCGTATTTGCTCATGAGTGTCGTAGTCAGTAAATGCATCTGCAAGTTCTGAGTTCTTTAAAATGAGATAAAGATGATTAAAAGCAGAGTGACGCAAGCTATGATAAGTAAAGCTATGTTCTTCGAATATAGGTTGAATCAGTTGCTTGAGCAGTGAGTTCACTTCATTTTCATGACTTTCTTCCAACGACTGTTTTAGGAACAGCGGTTGTGCAAGTGATTTTCCTTGTTCTTTGAGAAGACGTTTTCTGTTATTAATATACGTTTTGAATGCGTGTAATTCGTCTGCTTTAAGCAGATGATGAAGAGGAATCTTACGGTAAGCTGAATAACTTTTTTGATTTTTACTGCGATTATTGCGAATAGTTAACATCACAGCATCTTCAGTAATAAGTAGATCCCGTACAAAGATATTTAATGTTTCATTAATCCGTAATCCAGCTCTAAATCCCAAGATAAAAATCAGTTTAAACATATTTTTATCCTGAACTGAAATACCTTGATGGTTTTCGAGCTGCTGTAACATGCTATGAAAAAGATGGGGTGAGATCAGCGCAGTTTTACAAATTTTTACCTGGATTAAATTATCTAAATCGACGGTGGGCGCACTAAAGAATAAGGTCTGTTTGTGATGGAATTCTTGTAGGCGTTTTTGTATAGTCGCTCGAGTCGTTTCTTTCTTTAATAAAATCATTTCTCCATACATATCTTCAAAATCGGCATTTGAGAATGATGAAATATCTTTATCTTGCGTTGCCTGCAGCCAATGAACAGCAAATTGTGAAAACATGGTATTTAGCGAACTTTGCTTAACAGGCTGAAAATCTGCTTGTATAAGCTTGCGCTTAAAACGTTTCTGCTGCTGAATTATTTGATTTAGGCAGTCCAGTTGTGCCTCTGTTAATTTTGAGCGCAGAATGGTCCATATCAGCAAACGCTCTAAGGCTGGAGATAGTTCTCTAGAATATAATTCTATGAGTTGATCTTTATAATTTTTTGCACGAATGGCTTGACGTATTCCTATTAAAGTTTCTGCTATATCTAATGTGATCTTGACTTTAGAGTGAGCCTGACGATTTTCATAAGTATTCTCAATATAATTGTTATTAGTATGCGTTTGTTCAAACTGAACAAAGTAAGCTGCTAATTGTTTTTCAAGTGGACTAGAGCTGTAAATATCATTTTTTAAAATACAAATTGATATTTGATCTAGGCCACTGTTTGTTAGGAACTGTGTATAGTAAAAACCATATTTTAACAGGTCTTTATAACGTACCTTTTCCTCAGGAAAGCATTCGATGAGGCAAGTGTTGATCACTTGTTCTGCATCATTAATATCTGAAAATAAATCAAATTCCTGATGTTTGAGCCTGTATATCCAGCATTTCACAATATCGTTTAACACAAATGTTTTTGTATAGCTAACTGAAAAATCGGAGTTATTTATACGTTGATTACCAAAATTTCGATTTGGGATCTCTAGTGAAACTAGATGATTCAAGTTTAAAAAACTTTGAAATTTATGCGTTTTTAAAATAATTTTTAAAAACTTCTGCACTTCGGTATTGTTATAAATACCATTGAATAATATTGTGCTCATTAAACAGAAGCCGAGTGATTGTGTCGGGCTGAAGTCTTTGGTATTGGCCCAATAAGCAATCATATTTTTAGCAAATTGAGTCACCCTTTTACCATTTTTTAAGGTTTCAATATTCTGCTGTGGTAGAGTTCTCTCATGTCTCACAGGAGTGGCGGGCACCGGATAGTTTTGATTCGATAAGCGATTAAAGCGCTTAATATATTTAGCAAACTCTATACGTGCCATCTGATAGCTACGGATATTTGACTTACAGTGTTCTAAAAGCTGATTATCAACTTGGCGACAAATTTCCGAATAGTTTTCAGGCGTCAGCTCTGTACATTTCTCGCTAAACAAGTTCAGAAGAAATGCTTTGTTTTTTCTATGCTTTTCTATTCTTTTGAGGGAGTGTGGATGTTTACTCATTCAATTAGGAACCCATTAAATGTAGACATACTTTTAAGCTTTAAGATTCCGACCAGCTTGTCTTGCGCTGCTCGAATATGATCGTAATCAGTAGCCTGAAAACCCGAATAGCGATCAAAAAGTTCCTGCATGGGGCCATCGTGACCAAAGATGCTATTCAGCATATCTTCATCGCAGTGCTGTGCAAAAAAATAGCGAGCGAAATGGCGAGTCCAATTACGTTGCAAACCTATTTCTGGACTGTTCTTTTCAATATCGGCAAGTTCTAAATTTCGGATATATCCCTCAGGCCCAAAACCTAAAAGGAAAGGGCGCTTACCATCAAAAATTTCTTGAATTAGTTCTGTTTTAACTTGGCTAGCACAAGCCTTCATAAGGTGCTGAAATTGTTTTAAGTATTTTAGATAAGACTGTATTTCATCTCGAAGAAAATTATTAAATGGCAGGTAGCGCCCAATGGTACCCGAATAACGTTGCTCTTTATCTGCAACAGCCACCAAACGGTTGTCGAGATCAAGATAATCGAGATTCGGGGGAAAGGCTTCATTTGGTCGGGCAGATGTCATAATCATGCAAACGTACCATAGCCAAATTGAATAATATTTCAGTGTTTTAAAAGGGTTAGGGTTACCCCGAACTTGCTGGTCAAGCTGTTTAAAAAAGGATTTAACCAGAGGCAGGTCTGGCGTTTGCTGACTACCAAAAGTAACAGGGGACTTAAATTCTTCGATATAACTAGTGTCGAGCTGCGGGCAAACCAGATAAAGTGTTTGGCTATAAATATCGAGGATATCAACAATTTTCATTGAATAGTAATGGCCTGGGGTGTAGCTATTAACGTTTTCTCCGCTAAGTAATTTACTTTCCAATTCATATCCGAGTTCATTCAACGTGATATCGCTAATTAAACGAGGAAGGTTTCGAGCTGTTAAATGAAAAGTAAGGCCGTCACTGATTCTACGTAAATATTCTTGTACATCTGAAGCAATATCAGCTTTATCCCACTTTTTTAGTTGAAAAATCTGATCAAAATAAACTTTGGGTAATGGGATTGTAAAAGAGTTTCCCTGATTCATCATATATTCTTTTAATAAAGCATCTTTAAACTTGGAGCTATCAAAGCTTTGCCGAAAATAGAAATTTTCAGGACTAAAAGTAATTTCTTTTCTTTTTGAACTCAGACGGAAATGTTTCCGAAATACTAATAGCTCTTCATAATGCGTCAAACTGAGTACTGAAAATAAAAGCAAGGCATGAATTGGAGAGGTCTTTGCCTGTTCAAACAAAATTCGCATAATATGCTGTGCGGTAGGCAAATCAAAGACACGAGGATTTGACTTGCTCATTAACTGATTCTTGTTTTGATGCAGAACTTTGTTCTTGAGATTATTGACCTGAGCTGTAATAGAGTATTGCTCAAGTTGATTAAATTCAAAATTATGATCTTCAACTTTTTCTATAGTTTTATCTTCGCGCGGTTGTTTGGCCGTACCTTGTTCAAAATGAGTCTGATGCGTTTGTTCATCATCGAGAGATATTGTTGATGTCTTTTGAACATCAGTTTGAGGAGGTTCTTTGGAGCCCGAACTGCTTTGGCGATTTCGTTTTAAACGTTCAGACTGAGTAAAGACATATTGATAGATCACACGCAGATTTGCCAGCTGGCTAATTCGTTCTTCATCTAAATTTGGTATTGAGCGATTAATTAGCTCTTTATTTTCTGTTTCAGCTTCTTTTAGAAGTTTAACTAGCTCTTCTAATTCCATTGGAAGAGGAGATAAGAAATTGTAAAGCCAATAATATTTCTGTTTTGTGCTAGCTAAACGAAAACGCCTACAAAGATTAACTATGGTAGCTGAATGTCCTTTGCTGTTGAGTGATTCAATACATTGAGTATTGAAAATAGCCCATTTCAGCGCGTTTGATTGATATGCTGATGGAGTGTTGATGACTGCAATAAGGTAATGAACCAGAGGATACTCGCTGACTTTTTTATCAGTCAGGCTTTGAGCTATAAAAGTATTAAGTTTAGTAATTTCATATTGTTGAATGAGGTCGTTGAGCTTGATTGAGTTCTGATAATTTTCCAGCTTTGCTTCTGCCAATACTTGGTAGAAGTTTCGAAACGGCTCAAGCTTTAATTCTTGAGTATCTTCTAAATAACTATATCCATTCATGATGAAATTCCAACCAGAATTTTTTCTAATGAAATTGGACCTGCATAATCTGAAAAAGAACTTACCGGGCTTTGGGATTTGGATAGTCCTGATAATTCTCGCAGTTGGTTGATAGTTAAAATTTTATGACCGAAAACTTCTTGAAGATGGTCAGGTCGGTATTGTTCATTCAGCCAGTATGCAATGATATCTAAGCCCTGAATTGAGTGATGCAAACCAGAACTGAGTAAGCTTCTTACTTCATTTAGAGCCTGAATGATGGATTCATATGAATTATTTTTCTCGTAAGCTTTAAACTTAAATTGAGTTTTATTCTTATTGTAATAATAAGCATAGATCCAGCTGAAATGGCTACTAAAAAAATAGTGATCTGGTTTATCGGTAGTAAGGAGAGGGATATCTATATTTTGTTTAAAAGTGAAATCCAAATGATAGTTTTGCTGTTTCTCATTAAGCTGAAAAAATAGAGCAATCCAGATTTGGTAGGCCTGCATACACTTTGGATAACACATTAATTGCAGGTTTTTTGCAGATACGCGGTAATTTGGTGTGCTTTTGTTCTTTCCAGACATACAATGATGCTTTCCCATATGTGCTAAATAGCTAAAAATAAAACAATATATTCATATTTTTTTAAGTAGGGGAGCAATGGCTGAATATACCATATATTGTGTTGTAAAATTATAAAAAACCTATATATAGTATTTTTGATCTTTTTTAATGGTAATTAAAACAAACAGGAATCAATTTCTGATAAGTATGTAGACAAATTTAACTTGATTGATATCTGGAGCCGTATATGGAAATTAAACAACTGAAACAGGTAGAAGTCGTTACAGATGTTGTATGTGATGTATGTAATCAATCAACTCAACTAGAGTTTGCAACCTTATCAGCAAATTGGGATTATGGCTCAAAGCATGACGGGGAAAGATATGAATTGCAGTTATGTGAAAAATGTTTCTTTTATGCTCTGGCGACATTGAAAAAAGAGCGAGCAGATGAGTTTATGTTTGATGGAAATTTTGACCCTTTGACCCTTTGACCCTTTGACCCTTTGGCCCTAGATGGGTTTGGGTTGAAGTAGGTTTAATAACATTAATATGAATCTAGCGATTAAATTTTTGAATGAGCGATGGGAATCGTAGAAATATTTTATAAATACTTTCAATGGATTAAGGTGTTTTAGTTGTGAGTAAAGTGTAAGTAGCCTACTGTGGACATTCATACTATTTTTTACTTGTATGAGAGCAGATGTATAAATATCTTGGATTAGCATATTAATACTTAAATGTACAGCTTAGAAAGACAAGTTATGTCGTAACAAAGGAGTTATTCCTTGAATAAAATTATAATGATGTATAAGCTACTGGAGATAATCTTCCAGTAAATTTACTTTTTAAGATAACTATGAGTTTTACGCTACGTTTTTCAGGTCATGAGACCTTTGCATTAAGATATGGTTGGTTGAATAAGTCTTATAAATTCTTGAATTATAATGAAAAAAATGAAGAGAGTCTGGTTGTTGACCTGGGTGTAGGTAAAAATATGGTCAATAGTATTAAGTATTGGACTGAGATAGCGGGTCTCAAACCTATTAACGATACATCTTCTAAAGAAAGATACCTCTCAAGCATAACAAAAATCATCGAAAACTTAGATCCCTACTTGGAAAAACCTGAATCAAATTGGTTGTTACACTATTTTATTCAAAAGAATTATTCAGAGCTTACTTTCTCTCGATGGTATTTCAATTTTTCTAACTCACAATATTTTACTAAAGAAAATCTGGTAAATGAACTTAAAGATTGGCTACTAGCCGAGAATCAAAAAATTTCTGCGATTGCTACGCTACAAAAAGATTTTGATTGTTTTATCTTATGTTATGCAAAAAAATTAAATAAATCCTTCAAAGGAGAAGAGTTTTTTGTATCACCTCTAAATGAATTAAAGCTCATTTATGAAATGGCTGGAAATAGTTATATTTCTGATTTTAATGAGTATAAAGAAATTAAAATTGAAGTATTTCTATACTGTTTAGTTGATTTTTGGAAGATGTATTTTCCAGATTCATCCACTATTAGTGTAGATAGTATTTTGACAATGCCAGGTAGCCCAGGTCGTTTATTTAGAATTAATAATTTCGGTATAGATAGTTATTTAAATCAATGTGCAAACTTAGATGTACGTTTTTATTGGTCAGATAATAAAGGTATTAGAAGCTTAGCTTGCGATGATATCCGAGCGATAAATCTAGATAATCTTTTAGAAAATATTTATAGTGAGACCAACTGAGATGAAAACACATAATTTGAATCAGTATTACCAAGTTAATGTTAATCATCTACTTTCTACACGTTTAGATGCTAATATATCCAAAGATTTTTTTGAAAAAATCGTATTTCACGGCACAGCGTATAATGCCTTATCTACATTAGTTTCATCAACAAGCTCAACGTTTACTGTTACGGGAAGTTATGGCACGGGTAAGTCTACTTTAGCTGCGATATTGACGGGATATATTCATCCTGATAGTGAAGTACGTAGTGCTGTTAAAAATTTGATAAATGATCCAGAATTGGACACAAAATTAGAAAAAGTTTTCTGTACAAAAGAAATAGATACTAAACCATGGCTTGTCATTAAAGCTGTAGCAGGTGTAGTAGAACCAATTGAACTTCTACGAAAAGCTATTTTAAATGCAGTAGAAACTGCTGGTTTATTAAATTACCTTCAACAAAATATCGATATAGATGCTGATGTAAAGAATGAAGAGCAACTATTAAACTTTATTATCATTAGCTTTGGCCTCTTAAAGGAAAAGATTTCTGGAACTTTATTCATTTTAGATGAAATGGGTAAATTATTAGAAACGTTTGCGAGAAATTCAGGAAATCTACATTTTTTTCAAGACTTAGCTGAAAAAATTAAACAGTTATCTACACAAGAATGTCCGTTTGTATTTGTTGGTATCTTACATCAGTCTTTTGCTGATTATGCAAGAGGGTTAAATCATCAAATTGCTCTAGAGTGGTCGAAAATTCAAGGTAGATATATTGATATTTCATATCGAATTTCCCTGGATGAGTCTATAGCTCTTGTTTCAAAAACGATTAAAAGAACAGAAAGAGCGTTGCCAGATACAATTGAAAACAAAAACCAAGAGTTGATTGATAAAGTTCAAAAATTTATTGGATCTAGATTACTTGATCATAGTCCAAAAGTTAAAGAATATTTTTATAACTCATTGCCTTTACATCCTCTGTCGTCAGTTTTGCTAGGCGCCGTTGCTAAAAGTAGTTTTAGCCAAAATGAACGAAGTATATTCAGCTTTTTAATGTCTGCAGAGCCTTACAGCTTAAGAAAGTTCTTTGATGCAAATACGTTACTAGAACAAAAATACTCAATTGTTGATCTATGGGATTATCTAAGTCATAACTTAGAGCACCAAATTTTAAGTTCGAAGGAAGGGCACGATTGGGGGATTGTCGAGCAGTCGCTGACTCTAGTGAGCAAGAAACTAAATGAGGAAAATAAGACTATTGCACAAGCGCAATTATGTTTTAACCTTATTAAATCAATTGCAATGATGAACATTTTTGGTAAGTCTCTCGGCGTATATCCTACAAAGGGGTTGTTAAAATACAGTTTTTATTGTGATGAAAATCAAGGGGAATTGATTGATGTATATTTAGATACATTAGTGGATTGGAAGATTTTAAGATTTTTGAATACAACAAAATCTTATGTAGTAGTAAATTCTTCATCTATTAATATTCAAGAGTTAGTAAATTCAAAGCTAAAAAATTTGAGTGAAAACCAAAACTATTTGGATTTAACCGGGTATAAAGAAAACATTGTACTGGCAAAAAGGCATTATCAAGAAAAAGGAATTATGAGATGGATGGGGAAATTTTTAATTCATTCATTAACTAATTTACACACTATAGAAAATCATAGTGTGAATAAAGCTATTGCTAATTTTATTCTTCTAGCTAAAGAATCACTATCTGAAAAGGATATAAAAGAGCTTTCTAAAAAATTTCCAAAATATATTTTAGCCAAGACAGATGACTATAAAGAAATAGATACTTGGGCGAGAGAGCTATTTGTATTACAACAGATTAAGAAAGATCAAACCATGTTGATGTTTGACTCAGCATCAAACAAAGAATTTGATGTGCGTTACAATCATGTCTATCAACAATTAGATAAGCTTTTTAATCAATCTTTTGATTCTGTTAATTGGTATTATTCAGGGAAAAAATATGAAAAAAACCAATTATCTATTATTGCATCTGATATAGCAGATAAGATGTTTTACCTCTGTCCTAAAGTTTTTAATGAGCTCGTTGTTAGAAATGAAATTTCCAGTTCAGCAGCCTCTGGGCGCAGAAAGCTTTTAGAAAGAATGCTCCATAGTCCAGAAATGGAAAATCTTGGGATTGAAAAATTTCCTGCGGAGAAAGCGATTTATTTGTCTTGTTTAAAACATTTAGGTATTCATCAGTTAGATACAAAAACACAGCAATGGGCTTTTGTTATTCCAAAGCAACATGAGGCAAAAGACTCAAATTCACATGTTTTTTTAGAAGAAGGTTTTAAGGTCATTAAAGAAAATAAAGGTTTAATGACACTTTCAGATTTTTATGAAAAAGCAAAATGGACAGTTGCACCTTATGGTCTACCTCAGGGTGTTTTGCCTATATTTGCACTCGCTTTATTACAAGCGAAAAAAGATATGCTTGCTTTTTATGACCAAGATATTACGAATGAGTTTCGTTTTATTAGTGACATGGATGAAGAGTTTATTAATAAGTTAGTGAAACGTCCTCATGAAATCGCAATCAAATATGTAAAAGGCCAGGTTGAGAAACAACAGTTTATTGATCTTTTAGCAAATAGTATTGAAGAAAATTATGAAAAGCCGATAGAGGCTTCAGCTTTACAAGTGGCACGTTTTATTGTTTCTACACTGATGAAAAAGTCAAAATGGGTTAAGCATTCACGAAATAAGGACTTTTTCAGTGAGAAAACACAAAAATTACGGGCAGTCATTTTAACGGCAGATGATCCTTTTAAACTGTTATTTGAAGATTTATATGACTTGTTAGATGCTGAAAATGCAAAAAAATATTCTATTAAATCAGATATGAGTAGTTTATTTTTAGAATTAGAGCAAGCAAAAAGTCGATTGTTGGATAAGTTTGAAGCTGAGTTAAAGCATGAATTAGGAAGTTTAACTCCGGAATTACTTGCCCAAGCAGAGATTATTAGTCATTCTGCAGCGGATTGGCAGCTACAAAAATTTGCCTTTCATTTAACGAAAAGTAATGACGCATCTAAGCAATGGCTTAATAATATCATTACATTATTGTCACAAATGCCTGAACGAGACTGGACAGATGATAGCCTTAAAAAGGCATTTCAAAATATTCCAAATTATATACAGCGTTTTAAACAACTCTGCTTTTTCGTTAAAAATGGTCATCCTCAGTTAAATATGTTGGATGAGCAGAAGCATTTGGCAATTATTGTGAATACACCTCAAGGTTTTGAGGAATATAATCGTGATGTGCGCATTACCTCTGAAACAGAGGAGAAAGTATCATCTACGATTAGCTCATTTAAAGAATATTTAGATAGCCATGATATAAATAAAGATACTAAAGCGATTCTTTTATATGAATTATTAAAAGAGTATCTAGATTTAGCCCATTCTGAAAAAGGAGGTGAACATGTCTGACAGAAAAGTAAAGCATGTTCTTGGTCTTTCTGGTGGAAAAGATAGCGCAGCTCTCGCGGTATATATGAGAGATCACTATCCTGAACTAGATATAGAATATTTTTTTACGGACACAGGAAAAGAACTTCCTGAAGTCATGGAATATCTTAATCAGTTAGAGTCTTATTTAGGTAAACCAATTTTACGTTTAGGTTCTGATAAAGATTTTGATTATTGGTTAAGAGAATACAATCATTTCCTACCTTCAGGACATCAACGTTGGTGTACGGTACAGATGAAATTGGTTCCATTTGAGCAGTGGGTTAAACCATTTTTAGATGATGGCTATGAAATTATTAGTTATGTTGGTATTCGTGCAGATGAACCTTGGCGTGAAGGATATGTTCCTACCCAAAAATATTTGACGACTAAGATGCCATTTGCTGAAGATGGTTTAGTGAAGCAAGATATTATTGCTCTATTAGAAAGTACAGGTTTAGGACTACCAAAATATTATGAGTGGCGTTCACGTAGTGGATGCACATTTTGTTTTTATCAGCGGAAAATTGAATGGGTACGTTTAAAAGAGCGTCATCCTGAAAAATTTGAAGAGGCAAAAGCCTATGAGAAACAATTTGAAGATGATAAATCCACCAATGGTGAAACTTATTATTGGATGGGGAAAGACACGCCATTAAGTACACTTGAAGACCCTAAACGTATTGCGCAAATTAAAGCAGACCATGAAAAAAAGATGGAAAAGTTTAAGAAAAAACGCCGTCGTAATATGCTGCATGATGATCAGTTAATTGAAATGGTTGATCTAGATGCAATATATGATGATATCGAAGGTGGTGGTGCTTGTGTAACCTGTTACAAGTAGAATGCTGCAATAGGGTTCAGCAGATGTTTAGGTTTAGAGAATTGATGGCTGAATTACTTGCTCACGATCCAAAAGATGGATCCATTTAGAGACAAGATTTGTATTCAATCTATGTTGTAAATCGTAAGCATCTAGTGAAGCCCACTTGAACTCAAGCGGGCTTCACTAGATGCTATACCTTATAGGATGAGTTTATAAGGCATGTTCAGCAACTGCTTACGAATAATAATTTGACCCTATGCCTGAATAGGCATTGTCAGGATTTTTTTAATTCACCATAGAAAGTAATTTCTGTTTTAACTCAGGGCTTAATGTATTAATACGCTCCGCTAAATCCTCTAATGAAATTAAATCTAAAGCAGAAGAAATTTGTTTTTGCAGTGTAAAGATCTTTTGCTCTTGTTCATCTAATAAAGGTAAAAGTATTTGAGGAACACTATTCAGCTTTGTGCGTAATTGCATTAATTCTGCTTTGTGTGGAGATGTTGATATCAACTCACGCTCAAGATTTGTAAACCAATGTTGAAAATGCTGCATATGACATTGATTAAACTGTTGAAGGATTTCTTGATTTAATACTTGTAAAATGCTGATTTGGTCTTCGTCGAAGATTTCTGGTGCGGCTTCAATTTTTTGAACAATTGTTCGTAGAATGGAAATATCTTGTTGTGTGAAAGAAAGCTCATTTTGTGTTTGGGTTAACCAATGTTCTGCGATTGATCTTGCTCTTTGTACATATTCATCACGAATAGGTTCAAATACTTCTTCAACAAAATCCCATTCAGCATCAATTTGTTGTTCACTTAAAAAAGCAGAAATTGCCTCATGATCTTTGGTAATCGCCTGGTTTAAAAAAGCATATAATTTTTGACTAGATAAACCCTGTGTCATCCAAGATTGAATACGATCAAAGGCGAATTGCAGCTGTTTCTGAATTTTTAATATTTCATCATATTCATCAGTTGAAACAAAGAACTTTAAAAGCTCTTCAGCATCTAATAAGCGAATTTTTAAATCATTTAACTGATTAAAACCGCCATATAAATTTGTAAAGTGTTGGCTCGCATCTGTAATGCTTTGTCTAAAAATATTTTGGACTGCGCGAATACCATTTTGTTTTTCAACAAGTGTTTGTGTTGAGTCAAAAATTGATGGTTTATTGTCAATATCAATTAAAAGACGATCACCTTCCTTAATCAGAATTTCTAGATCTTTCTTCTTCATTGTTTGATTCGGTGAGGTATAAATATAACTTTCGATATCTTGAAGAAGATATTTGAAGCGTTCCTTTTCCTCAACTCTTTGAATCAACTGTGCTGTTTTATCCTGTACTTTATTTGCTTCCTGTTGCATTTGTAAACTACTAAATGCACGTTGATAGTGTTCTGATTTTTCACGGAAGTTAATAATTTCATGATGAGAGGTGAGAATGATATTATCAAGAAAGCGGTTGAATTTTGTGGATAAACTATTTTTACCTTGTGATATATACTCATGTAAAGATGTTGATTTTGTTGGTAATTCAATATGAATTTTTTTAAGATCAATATCTTTCGCTATTTTAAGTAAGGCTGAGGTTGCTTGCAGAAGTTTGCTATAGTCACGAATATCCGAACTTTCAAGACCTCTAAGCATTTGTGTAAAAATAGCATCAAACTTATCTTGTTGCTTTTTATGCTCTTCATAGGTTGTTTTAAATTTATCGAATAACAAATTATATTGAATTTCTAAATCTAACGGAATCTGGTCTACTTTCTTTTTATTTTCAATGGATTGAAAGATATCAATAATTTTTTTTGGATGTGATTCTTGGCTCCATTGCTTGAATAGTAGAATCCATTCATCACGTGTACTCATTTCCATTTTTTGCAATTGAGTATGTGCCAAAATATCTAAATTGAGTAAAGTCCCTGTTTTTTTATTTAGAACTAAGTTCAACCATTCAGTAAGATTCTTTGGTTTACCTTGATGAAGGATTCGATATTGTGGTGTTTCTTGTGCAAGGTAGATACCTAGAATGAGTGCAAATGAGCAGTCATTTAAACCATAACTTGGCATCACAAGTTTTTGATACAGCGTTTTTAAATCTAAGTCAGGTTTAATCGCAAATGTTGTTTCTATAAAGTCATATAAGCTTTTAACATTTTGTTGTTGGGGAAGTGCTAATTTCCCCGTGATGGTATCTATAGCTTGCCAATTTTTTTTAAATAGAGTGTCAAAACGGTTTTGTAAAGGTGTCTTTTGCCCTTGTAACCATGCAATAGAGAATTGGCGATTCACCATAATACTAAAGAGTGCTGCAATATCTGAGGGTGCTGTTGCAGTATTTAAGCGGAAGCCATCAAAAACAAAAGGAATGGTATTTTTATAGTTATGCTCAAATAATGCTGTTGCAACATTTTTGAGTAAGCCTAGAGGTAAATCTGGATAGTGAGGTGAGAAAAATTCCTTTTGTTTCATTAGTTTTGATGAGGTATTTTTTAATACAGTAAGTACATCATCTTTCTCTTCTTGTATAAAGCGCATAAATTGTTGCTGATCAGCAGCAGACATTATTTCAAAAGATTTAAGACGTGCTAAAGCAGTACTGAGTTCATCATTTTGATCATTGAGATAGCAAAATAAGAAAGGTAATTTAGTTAATTTATATTTTGCTAAAACTGTTTCTAGCATGTGTTGGATTTTAGCTTGATACTGCTCTAAATTTTGCTGACTATTGAGATAGATATAGATGATACGACCTTTAGCATCTTTATAGGTCATATTGTTCTGCCAATCTTGAATCAGAATTTCTAAATTTTCACATGAAATTTGTTCGGCAACATAGCTTTTAGGTTGGAATACCCAATCAGGAGTTGAAATATTGTGTTTTTGTGCAAAGTCACACTCAACGTGACCTAAACCAATATCATAAGACTTGCTAATAAATAGCTCACCAATATCCTGTATTGTGAATTGAGCCGCTGTTTTTTTCATCCATGCCGTGAAACTTGCACGACTTGCTCCATCGGTTAAGAGCTCATACCGCCCTAAGTCTGAGTTCCATTCAGTTGCACCTAATTCAGACAAGTTTTTGATTTGTTCTTGAAGCTGAATGGCATCAAAATTTGTCAATTCTTGTAGAATTTCATTGGCTTGAGATTGATTGAGTTGACGTAATTTGAGGGTTTCTAAAATCGCAATAGCAGTTAAAGTTTTTGAATTATTTTTTTGAAAACCACTGTGAAATTTTTGTAAGAGCATTTGCAATGTTTCAATAACATTTGCACCTGTATTACGCTCAGCTGCAAGCATCTCATCAAGCAAATAATCATGTACAAGGTCAGCAGCCGAAACTTGGAAAAGTTGAGGTTGATTGAAAACATCTAATTGTGCAGATTTTTGTAGTAAATCTCGGATGAACGTCAATGCAGATCGTGATTGTACAGTATGGTCTTGGCGTGTGAGTAACCATGTGGCAAGCGGATGTAATGGCCAACAACCTTTTGCAATAACTTGATTAAATAGGTTTTCATCATGCCAAACAGGGTATAGTTTGGTTTTAGGTAAATACTGTGCAAGACGTAGCCAAGATTGATGGAAGTTATCTTCACTTGGATATTGTTGAAATAAGCGAGTTAATTCTTGCGTATTTTTTTGAATAAGATTGGCAAAAATAGTTTCTAAATTTGAAGAAAGATGTACTTTATTCGCTGTATCAAAGCGTGTGATATAGCGTTGTAATTGTCTAGAATCTTTGGCGTTAAAGCGTTTGAGATATGTTTTTAAATCGTACTGAATAAAACCAACAAATCTTATTTTATCAGCATTATCTTGAATGCCTTGGAAAATTTGTTGTAGTGAAGAATCACCAGCAAGATCAGGTCGGTCTGCGGCATATTCAAGATATCGACCAAACTCATCAAAGAGTAAAATAATATTTTCGAAAGGTTTATCTATACCACAATAGGTGTCACATAAGGTTTGTAACAGGTCTTGTGCAGATTCTTGACCTTCTACAGGAATAGCACTGCCTGTTACATCTAAGAAAATTTGATCGACTGCGGTATAAACATCTTCATTATTTTCTGCAAGTGCCTGCAAAATTTGTGCTTGATCAAATTGAGTTAAGTTTTTTTGAAATTCTACAGCGTAAATCTGATAGCTGCGTTCAACAAAACGTTGTGCTTTATGAAAGCGTGGAGATAGATCACGTACAGCTTGGGCATCAACAGCATGGATTTCGAGTTGTTTTAGTACAACTTTATTGAGTTGATTACCGAGGTGAAAATTGCCCATACCATCTAAAGCAATAATTAAACTTGGTTTTTTTAGATCTTCAAAACAATTTTTTGCACGCTTTCCAAGTGATGCATCTACACGTTCGATATGCGTTAAAATAGTTTGAGCTAAGGGTGTATTAGGTTTTGATAGTAGTGTAGCTAAGGTAACTGCTAGATGTGATTTACCTGCACCATATCCTGCTGTTGCCAGCCAGTAAGGATTATCTTCTCGACCTTGTTTTGCACGTGAAAGGCTTTCGAGCAATTCAACAACAAGTGAAGCGGTGTCTTTAAGTAAATGTTGATCTTGTTCATTGACTGCGCCGTGGTAGTGAGGACCATGAAAAATAAATGATTCTGCCGCAATATTGGCTTGATCTATACGGTTTTGAAACCAGCCAAGTTGTACTGCACCCTCAAAAAAACTTTGTTGATTAAACTGTACTAATTCTTGTAATTTCATGATTATACAAGCTCACTAAAAAATTCTACTAAAACACGATCAGTAGGAAGCAACTTAAGAATAAGTGCATTTCCTGTTAGGCGATCGACTTGAATAAACCCTTTTTCTGCCATCCAATCTAATAAACGATTAAAGTGCTTATTGGACCAATTCATTAATAAATTCCAACGCGTTTGTGTCAAAAAATCATCAAAACTAATTTGTGTCTGTGATGAAAATAGTCGGTCCCATTCAAGGAATAAAAATGAACTGTAAGCGGGGAAAAATTTATATTCTAAAGGTGCAGTTAAGCGTTTGATTTCAATTTGCGTTTGAGCTTGTTCGACCTGAAATACAGGGATTTTATAAAAAGGAGCATCTACATTATTTTGATCATAACTTGTAAGAATGAGGCGCAGGAGCTTACCTAGATATTTTTGATCACCACGTTTATCTTTTACATATTGTTCAAGTTGATCTAAATTAAATGTATCTGAAATTTGATATTTACTAGAAATACAGACATCAAACCAAGCGGCATTTAGACCTTCTTGCAGTTGTTGTGGGTCAACACGATTCATCATTAAATGCATCATGAATAAACTCACATCTTCATTTAACATGCTATCTTCTTGCAAAATAGTTTCAGCTAAAGGTGTTAGTTTTAAAGTCCAAATACCTTGTGTTTTTGCTGCAAAAAGCAAACCACTACTAAAACCGTAAGAGATCGTAGGTTCGACTTTGCCTGAGCTAGTACCCGTAGGAATACCTGTTAACTCTGAAATTTCATGTGTTGTGCCATTTAAAATATGATATTCATGAGTTTTAATGAGTAATTTAGCAAGCAGAAGTGGTTCTAACTTGAATGTTTGTGGAAAATTGTAAGTGAGGTTCATAGGTTAAAACCTCGTTGTTCAAGTGCAGTGATGTTGGTAAGGATAATTTTTTCGGTTAATTGATGATGTTGATCTTCGACATAACCTAAATAATAGCATTGTCCTTTTTTGAGTTGATTTAATCGATCACGCCAATCATGGACACTATAGTCGGAGTTCACTTGACTCAAGAGTTTAGCGAAACTATCAACTTCGGTTGTTGCAGGTTTAAAGAATAATTTCGTTGAAGCTTGGAAAAGACGATCTTTTTGCTCTTTATCAAAATTACTAATGGTTTGCGTTGCCAATACTAAACTAATACCAAATTTACGCCCTTCGCGTAGCATTTTATCAACAGGCGAGTCTGGCGCATGATCTAAGTTTTGCATTTCATCCAGCACGATAGTTATGGGTTTATCTTTGCTACCATGTTTTTGTACATAAGCCCAAATATCCCAGAGAATAAATTCAGTAATAATTCTTTGTAAGTCACGAGGTATGTTCGTGAGCTGAATGACTTGAACCGGGAACTCGTTACGAAGTTTATCTTCATATAAGTTTTCGGATGCTTCTGTATCAAAACAATTCACTTTAACAAGTGTTCTTATTTTATTCGCGACACTTTCACCACGAGCACTATCAGTTTCTAAATCTTTTAAGAAGTCCGTTAAGTGATATTGAGGATTTTTTTCTAAACCTTGTTCTAACACTTTATCAATAATGGCTTGTTGCTGACTTCCGAAGTCTTTGTAGACAGAGCAGAGAATATTTTTTACCCGTGTCGCAACATTAAAAGCCTTTTCTTGTACCTCTACTCCTGGAGCGATTTCATTACTATAGGTTTTAAAAGGATTAATCGGTAATGGATTGACAATCACATAATAGTCTTTGGGTTTACATACTTTTTGATAGATGTTTTCTGTATGATGCGTTAAGAATCCATCTGTGTAATCTACAATAAAGGATGATAACCCTGTCTGAGCAAGTTCAGATAAAATGCATTGAATGGCATAGGTTTTACCCGAACCTGAAGAACCAAAAATCATCATATGACGGTTATTTAATTGTTTATGATGAAATGGCCAATTAACAGGAGTCAACATTTTCCCAGTTGTACCAAAACAAATATTTTGTTTGATACTTTGTGCTGGTACAGGTTGATCAATGTCCTCAACTACAGTACTTGGGGAGGTTGATGATAGTTCTGTTGAAGACGTAGAATCTTCTATTGTTTGAAAATCAGTTAAGTCTAAATCAGAGCCTGATGTTTGTTCTTGTGACTGTTCTTGATTGAATGTTGAAATATCCTCATGTTTTACAACATCTATTTTTTCAGTTGTTGTAGGTTGTTGAGTATAAACTATCGTGTGAATATCTTTGATATTCGTTAATTCTAAATCCATACCCTTAAGTAAAGCCTGTTCAAAGCTCAAAGCAGAATATTGATGAACAAGATATTTTTTTTCATTGCCATGCAACGAATCATGGGTAAAGAAAAATTCTTTGATGTCAGACAAATTCTGTTTTGTTTCAGTATTACAAATCACAATTTCAGATGACCAGTGAATTTGGTAGTTTCCTTCAGAAAGTTTTTCGAGCGCAATATTCAAGTCATCTAAACGGACTTGAGCTCGATCAAGTTGAGCACGCAATACAAGGGCACGATATAATTGTCCCCACCAATAGCGACAATCATAACTGTTACTTTGTGTTTCATTAATTGGAGTAAATAGTTGTTTTAAATGCAATAATCCTGCTTCTATTTGTGCTTCAGCTTTAGTTAATAATGCTTCTACTTCAGCCCCTACCTTTGCTTCAATAATTTTTGCATGAATAATTGGTTGATTATTTTCACCAATTTGCAATGCGATTTTAAGCAAATCAGGGCGGTATTCTTGATCGATGAACCAATGAGGGAAGGCATCTAAAGGAATCCATTGTTCAAGAATGGCTGCGTCTGTGCAGGGTGTTGTTTGCATACAGAGTGCATAGCCATATAAGTTACGAATAATTTCTGATTCACCTAAAATAGCTTTGATAGAAGCAACACCAGACAGACCTTCATTGAGTGTAGTAATTTTTTCTACAAGAGGTTTTAAATTGCTTTCACGTAAAAATGGCATATTTGCAGAGAGATGACGACGGATTTGTGACGTCAATAAGCCATGGGCTTTTTTGTCAGCAGAAACTGTCACATTGAGTTCACCATACGCACCATAGCCTGAACTAAAGCTGATGACTTTATGGGTATGTTCAGTTTGATGTAATTTTAATAAGTGATGATCAAAATATTGATCAATATTCACCACCCATTGCGCCATTTGATGTAATTGTTCGATCAATTGTTTTGAGTTTTCATCATATTGTGTTTCTGAAATCACAAAAAATTGTTCAGAGTCCTTACGGTCTGTGACTTCTAAGCGAGCAGTTAAATCACTATGTTTGGATTGAACTTGAATTCGTCGATTACTGAGAAGAAGTTGACGACGATCAGCAGTTTGTATGTAAGTTGGTTTTGGATAATAAATAATTGGGTAGACATTTAAACGGTTTGCCGAAGCATCAAATTCATAAATAGGCGCGGCTTCTGTTTTACCAATTGCTTGAGATTGCAGAAAATCAAAGTTAAAGGCAAGATCATAACTTGTCCAAGGATATAATTGTTTGTCGGCGTCAATTAAGAGTCGTTGCTGAATGGTACTACGTTGCGATACAAAATGATGGATACGCAAATTTAGTTTCTTATCAAGTTTACTAAATAAATCAAGCAAGTGACGATGCCAAATTTGCAAACTATTTACAGCATTTAGTTGAGATAAGCCCACCGTATAGATAGTTAAGTGGACGGTATAATAAGGTGTAGAATTTTTATCTTTTAATATTTCTTGCTTTAAATATTGCTGTAAACCTGAAAGTAATGCTGATAGTTTAGAAACATTAATTGCTAAAATACGTAAACCATTACTCACATGATGATTTGCTAAAGCATAATCAGTTAAAACATTATAAATAATATCTTGTTCAGGTACTTTTTTGATAATTTCTTTGACGTCATCATCTTCGTCAATATCATTATCTTGTAAGAGTGCTTGAATAGATAAGTCTAATTCACCTGATGGCTCACTCCCAATAAAATGTAACCATGAAAATGATTTAACTTGTGTGCTAATGCCTTGTTTTTGTTTTAAGGCTAAGAGTGGAGATTGAATCTCGGCAAGGTTACAAATGCGGTCATAAGTGAACGTTGTGGGTAAATTTTCTGATTCTTGATGATTCAGTTCAATTGCTTCATTAATGAATCGAGTTTGTGCTTGAATGAGTTCAAATACACTTGGATGAAATGCTGATAGTAAAACTTGATTAATATTGTGTAAATCTAAGCGTTCAGATTTTTCAATAAAACAGAATGCATAATAGACTCGTTCAATTATTTCTTTCGCTTCAAATGTTGCGATAGTTTTGAGCTTTTCACACAATTGCGTATAGGCTGTAATGAGTAAGTGCGATTGGGTTTGTGCAAAGTAACGCCCATGATCCAAATAGTTTTGAATAAATTGAATATAGTTGGTTTTTAACAGTAGACAAAGCTCATGTATGTCAGGATAATTTTCTAAAGAAAAGTCATGAAATACGTCATGCATCTTCATTTCATTTAAACCTAAGCTTAATAAACGACATGCTTCTTGCTCATCGGTTGCATAATAAATTGCTTTAAAAACTTGCTCAGGTAAACTAAATATAGGCAAAGTATATGGGGTGTTAGATTGAAGATGACGATGTAAAATATTGGCTAAACTGACATGAATACGTTCAACTTGATATTCTGAAAATGCCCATTTGAAGGCATATTCTTCCTCATTTTCTCCTGAAATCGTGACTTTAAATAAGACAACAGGATTTGTCGTTTTAAAAGAATATTCAACAGTATCTTGATCATCAGATGTTAATAGGGGTGAGCAAACCAGTTCAACTTCATGGAAACCTAAATCTAAGTGATTGATTTGCTCTGCAATGCCTCCTAATGCACTATGTAAGAGCATACGGGCAAGGGCTTCATGAGCAAGATTCTGTGTTGAATTATTGTGATCAGATAAATCATGTTGGAAGTGTTTAACTGCAATATTAATCTGTGTTACTTCTGAAAAATCATTATTTTTTTGATATTGCTGTATAGCAAAGTGTAGACCTTTTTGAACTGCCTCAAGGCTATGTCCACGGTATAGTGGAATACTTTGTTTAGGTTCAGAAGTTTTCTCTTCTTTTAATCCTAATGCTTTTACAAGGGGTAATAGATCAAGATGTTTGAGGTAATCTTTTGCTTCAGGGTGTGCATTAAAGATAAAAGCTTCAACATTCTCCAAATATGCTTCTACCTCTATTAAAGATACTCCTTCTATGTCTTGAATTTCAAAATGATCTGCACTTAAGCTTTTGTGGATTTTTTGGAAATCATTTTTTTTACGGGCTTTTGCTTTATAACGAGCATGGCTGATAAATTCATAAGCATTTTTTAAATATTGCAAACCTTTTTTGCTTTGAAAAGCTTTTAGATCATTTTCGATATTTAAGTAAGGAATACCAATTTTAGGCAGTACTTTGAAAAAATATGAAAAAATATCATTGAATTCAGTTGGATCCTTAACATCAGTAAAGCATTGCATGAGCAATTGGCTACGTTGATTGAGTGTTAAAGGAATTAGTTGATTGACACGCTCAAAGGTTGCATTGAATTGTTGAAGTTGCGATTCAGAAACATAAATATCTATACTTTCAAAAGCTGTTGTTAACCAAGTTTGATATTTTTTATCTAAAGATAACCAGATTTTTTCATCGTCACAAATAAAGAAATCCGATAAACCACCTTTGTCTGTCGTATGATCAAGCCCGACTAAAAGGATTAGTAATTGATCAACTTGTTCATCATTTAAAGTACGATTACGATACCACGTAAGTTTATCTTCATAATCTAACCAATTATTTTTTGCTAAATCAGAAAATGCTTGTTGATCTAAAGAATTTAGATCTTGATTTTCCCAGTATTGAATAAGTCCATGAGCAACCTTGAAATAGTTTTTAAATTGATCACTCAAGGGAAGTACTTGATTTAAGTGGGTAAAAATAGTGAAAACCTGATGAGGCATTAAACTTTGTGTTACGATTCTTAATTCATTGGTTTGCAATAAATTTTCTTGAATCGTATTGACTAAAAAATTTTGATAGCTTTCTAAAAAAAAGTCGTTATTCATCTTTGTTCTCAAATTTAAGGATTTTTTACAATAGAAACAGAGTCAGATAATTCAATCAGAAGGCCTGATTGCTTTAAGCTTTCTTCAAACCAAGTTAACTTAATATCAGTGGTTGGATCGCTTGGTTGCTCGTACTGCCATTGCAAAGCTTCTTGTAATTGCTCACCAAAAAATGAAATAGCAAAATGGGTTTGAATTCTGGCTAAAAAATCGGTCATTTGAATTCGTTTTCCAGCAGGAATAAGCGTATATACAAAGAGACGAATCATATTGGCATTGAGTACAAACCGTTGATGTCCTCCTGTGACAGGGATGACAAATCCAATGGTTTTAGCCATTTTCTTGAAAACATCGAAACTTTGTTTATCAATATTTGTATATTGGCTTTCTTGAATTTTATATTTTTTACCTTCAGCACGTAAAACACGATAAATAATTTCTTCACTTTTTTGATAGGAGTTCTCTGCATATTTACGAATAGGGTCAGATGTTGTCGCCGTAGGAGAACATGCTATCCACGAATAATTACCATGAAAATTTTTGGTTTCTGGTGCTGTTATATCAAGTTGTCTTGAGCGCGCCATAATAGAACGTAGAACTTGCATGACACAAAGTAATTGTAATAATTCAATTTTTTCTAATTTACTAATGTTTGACTGTAATAGTGACAAAAGCTCATTAGCAAATAGAAAGGCCTCAAATACATAGTTTTTCGGTATAGTTGCAAATGTGGCATGAGATGCTAATTTTTCTTGTGGCAAATCATAATCGTTGAGGGCATCCTCAATAAAATCACAAATTTTTTCAATGGATTGAGTTTCGCTCTTGAATAATTTTTGCAGTTCGCTTTCAAGTTTTTGCTGTAAACATTCTAAATTAAATTCAAGATGCTGATAGTGTTTAGAGGAAACTTTGTCTTGAAGAAAATGCGAATTTTCTGAGATATTTGAAAATAAATAACCCAATTGTAAAAATAAAACTTCGCCACCACGTGCCATAAAGTTATGATCACTTTGAGAAAAATTGTCGGTACTTTTCTCCCAATTATCAAAGTGATCCGTTGTATGTGACCATGTGATTTCACGACCTAAAAGCATAGGCGTAACAGGGAGAAAGTTATACGTTGACCATGTTCTATTTTTCGCTACACCAACGAAACCATAAAGTAAGTTTTGTAAGGTTTGTACCAATTGATTTTTTTCAGTTGCTGATATTGAGTTACTCATTCTAGTTTTGAGTTGTTCAAGTGCTTTTAAAAATTCATCTTGATGTACAGGGTGACGTGTTTCTAATTTTGATTGGCTAAAAAAACTAAAAAATTTTAATGCCAATCGTGTTGATGGACAATAATGTGTGGTTTGATCATTCACTTGAAAGCTATTTTTTCCGAAAATATGCTTAGTATCATCAACTTTTGCTGAATTAAAGACTAATAAAAACTCAGATAAATATTCAGTAGGTGTCTGGTCTGCATAAAATCGACGTCCAAAAATATCCAAAGCAATATTTGGTGGGTTATTAGTATTAGAAGAATTTTGAGATGGTGTATTTACCTTAGGGAAATAACTATATGTATTTAAAGTGCTCAATGAATTAATCCTCTAAAGTTAAAATTTTATTATGTTTTGAATCTAATGAAATTTTAATGATATTTTCTTGTACTTCACCACTTGCTAAAGTGCGTACAAGTGTAATTTCATCTTCTGAATCAATTTCAGAGTATTCAATTAAACTGAGTTTGAAGCGTTCTAATTGTGTTTTGTAAATAGGTGTGAGAGATTCGGTAATATCACCTTTAATGATATTTTGAATATAATCTAACAAAGGTAAACTAAGCTCTAAACGAATTTTATGATCCTTCTTCAATGCTAAATAAGGTTGTTGCTTATTAGTACAATAATCAACAATAAATTCTTTTTCCATAAAACTACAAATTTTAATTTGTGAAATTTGGAAAACAGAGCTATCAGAGCGTTTCAATGTAATATTAAGAAATTTATCTTCATTTATACCGCTAAAAAATAAATTTAAAGCTTGTAAACTCATTTTTTTAATATGTCGGGTATATTCTGATGTGAATTTTTGATTGTCTAAGCGCCACTTACTATATTTTTCAATATTAGGAGAGCCTAAAAATTGTGCTTGAGCATGTGTGTAAGTAGAAGGATATAAGTTATAAATAAAAATTAAACGTCTTAGAGAAGCTTTAAATTGATGTGTCTGACAGTCTTGATCTTTTTTAATAAAATTTTTAATCAAGTTATATAATGATGGATCGACTTTTGTAAAATTTTCATGATTAGAGATCATCTTTTCAATTTCTAAACTACAGTAGCCTGCAAAATTTAAATGATGTAATGAATGAATTGCAGGGAGTTTAAATGCTTTTTCCCAAGGTAGATTATTTTGATAACCGAAAAATAAATCACTAAAAATGATAGGTTGTGTAGGAGTCTCATCAAGTTGATAGCCTCCAGTTAATGATACACAAAAATGTGCAAGCATTTGTCTCAGTGTTAAGCGTTTTTCATAATTAAGCAGGTATAAATAGAGTAAACGTATACTATGAATAACGTGTTCTAGATTATTTCTAATTGTACTATAATTTTGAATAATTGCATGCTGAGGGTAGTCTTGCACTAATTTATCCCATGCACTATGTTGTATAATTTTTCTAAAGATTAATAGTGCAACCTCAATATTATCTAATTTTGCAATATTAATAATAAAAAGTTTTTTATTTTTAATGTCAATACTTAAATTTAGATGCTTAAGACTTTCTAATTCATCATAAACATTAATTTCTTTATCTAGTAAACTAAAAATTTCAGATTCGATATCTTGTGTTAAGTCTATAGATTTTAGATATTCAGTAATAGAGGTAAGTAGAGGTCCTGTATTACTTACGATTAACCAATTGTCTTGTTCATTAAATGCTTTAGAGAGCCATTTTATCCGTTCAGATAAACTTAACTCACTCATATCTTTTAAGATGTTTAAATTATATTTTTCTGAATATTCATGTTTTTGAAAAGTATGCTGCTGAAATTTTTCATCTAAACGTTTAATTAAATCAAATGCAATTGTTGATTTACCATCACCAGCATGACCAGTAATAATAATGATGTTATTTTTATCTTTTGTAAGCAGATTATAGATATGTTGAACAATAGGAAATTCTGAGTAAATTTCATTAAAATATGTCGTATTTATTTGTGATTCTGCTAAAGCATTTGCTCCAGCTGGCGTTAAATTATGTAAGGAATTTAAGTAGCTTATAAAATCAAGATTCATTTTTTGTCCCGAAAATTTATTTCAAAGTAAAATGTATAATTAATGTATTAATTGTCTTAAAAGTTCATCAATATCTTCTTTTGAAGTTGTGAGTCCTAAGCTAACTCGTATTGTAGATAAACCTTCTTCTGTAGAGAGTCCTATTTCTTTCAGGACATAAGAAGCTTCTACATTGAGTGATGAACAGGCTGATCCATTTGAACAAAGAATGCTTGAGTTAGCGATAAATAACTGACTTTTAAAATGTGGTACTGTGAAGTTAATGATATGTGGAATTGCATGTTCGACTGGTGTATTTAATTTCCAACCTAGATTTAAAATTTTTCTTTTCAGATAATTTGATAAGTCGTCAAAATACCCTTGATGTTGAGATAGCATCTCATCCGTTGCTGCTGTAGCAAAAGCAAGAATTAAAGGAGTTGCAAGGGTGCCTCCACGTAATCCAAATTCTTGACCTGCACCATGAATAATAGGCTGGAGTTTAGTTTCTCGTATATCTCTGATATACAAAGCTCCAATTCCCTTAGGAGCATAAATCTTATGTGCAGAAAGGGAAAGAAAATCAATATTTAAGTCATCTACATCAATTTTTAATTTCCGATAGGATTGCGCTGCATCAACATGAAATTTAATATTTTTTTTAAAGCAAGCATCACCAATTTCTTTGATTGGTTGAATAGATCCTAGTTCATTATTTACATGCATAATGCTGACAAGCACCGTATCTTCACGCATGTGTGAAATAATATCTTGTGCTTTTACAATACCATTTACTTGTGGTGCAATATAAGTAATTTCATAACCAAATTCTTTTTTTAGAAAATTACAAATAGACAAGATGCATTTATGTTCGATAGTGCTTGTTATAATATGCTTGCCTTTTTTTGTGTTAGCGAGTAGATAGCCTTTGATTGCTAAATTATTTGACTCTGATGCTCCACTCGTAAAAACTATTTCACTTTTATACGCTCCAATCGACTCTGCAATTTTTCCACGGGCAATTTCTATTTTATCAGCAGAAGATTGGCCCATTTGATGAGCTGAGGAAGGATTTGAGTAATCTTCTTGAAAAGAACGAAATAATTCTGTTTTGACAGAAGGGAGTAAGGGGGTCGAAGCAGCAAAGTCTAAATAAACCATCTTCCTTCTACATAAATCTACGATTATATTTTGATGATACATCTAGACGTCTTAGTTTTCAAAAGAATAATCACGATATACGTCAAATTATGTCGTTGAATCGTTTGTACTTTATTTCAATAGTTTAGCTAATTGGTATAAATATTAATAAATGCAACTTAGCAAGCGACCCTGTGGGCTTCAAATTAAAAATGAGTGGACTTTATTATCTCTTCTGGAATTATTTTATCTATTTTTTACGTAGTAAAGACTATTATTTTGGGAATGTTAGTAACTAAAAAGCCAATCATCTCAGCAAGATAATTGGCTTAAGTGGGGGTTACGATTATCCGCTTATTCGTCGGTCATCCCAATAACACGGCACTACAATCAGATTGTTTTCATGTAACCGTGACCATAATCTTACACCTAAATCCCGCTGCATATTTTGGACTGTGAAATTGGAAATCAGCAGGGTAGATTTCATATTGTCATAACGACTATACAAAACCTTATGCACCATCTCCAGACGTTTTTCATGCCGGTCATGCAGGCCATATTCATCAATCACCAATAAATCAAAACTGGAGAAATGGTCGATGACTTCTTTCTCAGAGCGTGAAGCATCTGACCAGGTATCCATCATTTTTTGAGCAATTTCTGCACTGGTATAGTAGCGTGCAGATTTTGTACTGTTATGCAGAATGTTGCGAATAATTGATGCACTCAGATGGGTTTTACCTGTACCCGGTGTACCAATCATCAACATATTCGGGTTGTGGTCAGAAATAATCTGCTGTGCAAAGGCCTGACTTAGCTTGATGGCATTGTCTTGTGCAGGACATGCAACTACATAATTCTTGAAGCCACGATCTAGGTAGCGTTTATTGAGCCCTGAGTTTTTGATTTTCTGTTGTAGCAATCGCTGTTGCAACTCATCTGCATAGGTTGCATGTGAGTGATGGACGGTTTCTTTGGCACACAATTTACAGAGCCTGAGACCGGCAATTTCCATCAGGGGTATATGATGGGTAGGGCAAAGTGTTTCCGTTGTTTCTGCACGAAACTGGAGTGTTTTAAGTATGGTGTTCATGGCTAATCTCCTAAATCCATTTGGAATTTTCTAAAAAATCCTCATTTTTTTCTTCAAAATTTGAAGATGAAGATGAAGATGAAGATGAAGATGAAGATGAAGATGAAGGGCATGGTTCAAGCATGACTTGAGTAATACTCGGGCTCTTCTCAGGAGTTGCTTGAGCATTTACTTTGCGTTGCTTGGCTGATGCTTGAGCATTACTTGCGGATTTCCCCCAACGTGCTTGGGCTGCATTTTTAGCTTTATCAGATTTCATTTGCTGATTTTGCAATGCCTGGCTTTTTAAACTGGTTAAAAAAATTGAATGAATCTGCTCAGATTCGATTTCAAACAATTCCAAGGTCAACAGCGTATTCAACAAAGTTTTAGCCTTGGTATGTTGCGATAATTTCGTGATGCTACATACAGTAGCTAGGTCATGAGGAATGGCACCATTTTTCCAGAAATCCATCATTAACAGCAGTGCCGCACCAATTTGTTCTGCCGTCATTCGTGCAAATTTTGCCTGTAGGTCGCCAATATAGAGTGGCATCCAAATTGAAATATCTTTATGCATGTGTTCACCTTTTTATAGGTATAGAGGGGCTAAGGTCATCGATTTGATGACCTTTTATGTTTGTTTTATTAGTGAGCTAGGCTCATTAACCGGAAACGGGCCTGTTGAGCCAAGTCATCGTAATGAGCTTGTTCTTCATCCAGCATTCGCTGTAGCCAGAGTCTTAATGCTTGGTGATCATCGAAGCATTTATTGATTTCCAGCAAAAAGGCAAGATTGTGCAGTTTGGGAATGTGTAACTCTTGAATGAGTTCACGCGCGACCATATCTGCTTCTGGGCTAACGACTACGCCGCCAAAGAAAGCTTTACTGTTCATGGGCAAGCTCCTCTGTATTCAGTCTCTCCAGCATGGCTTCAAAAGCGCTACCATCGCGACGTGTAACATTCGGAATATAGCGGCTATAGACCCGAAACAGCATTTCAGTGGTTGAATGTCCCAGCTGGCGTGCGATCCATTCCGGATTCTCGCCTGCCGACAACCAGAGTGTTGCTGCGGTATGGCGTGTTTGATAAGCACGACGGGGCTTTAGCCCTAAAAAGCGTAGTAGGGGATGCCAAACACGTTTATTCACCAGACGATAATCGAGAGGTCCACCATCACGATTGCAGAAAACAAACTCTGATTTACCATTATTTAAGCTTTTCTGTTGTAAAAAGGCTTGATAAACCCGATCATTCATTTGGATCGTGCGGTCAGAACCATAAGTTTTGGTTCCGCCAAGAACACCATTTACTAGCGCTTCTCTAATGTGGATTTCACGACGTTGTAAGTCGATATTTTTCCATTGAAGACCATCGATTTCACTGGTACGCATACCTGTGAAAAAGCGAATGGTGTAATAAGGTTTGAAGTCTTCACGTACCGTGGTGATAATTTTATGTACCTCCTCCAGAGAAAAAGGTGTGACTTCAATCTTACTTTCTTTCAGATTGTTAATATTTTTATAAGGCGACTCAAACTCATATCGTTCAGCCGCATCATTGAGTATCATACGTAAAGGCGTCATGATTTGATTAATCCTCGATGCTTTCAGACTTGTTTGATCATTTCCGTGTGTCACTTTGGCGAGAGAGGCACGGAAGTTCAGCAGGTCTGATTTCTTAATTTTTGTCATTACCTGATTCCCAAAAGCAGGAATCAAATATTTTTTCATGACAATTTGAATTTTTTCCTGATAGGAACTTCTCCATTCAACTTGTTTTTGCTTAAACCAAATGTGCACAAAATCTTTGAATAGAGGAACATTGGTTTGGACAGCAATTTGTTGGCTTCTTTTTTCTTTAAATTCCTCAATGCGTTTACTTCTAGGAAAGTATTTTTCGTATTCGAAAGTTCCTAAAGTGATTTCAGCTTCAAGCTGCTCGAGACGTTTTTTTAAAATGCGGCGATTATAAGCATTGTCTTCAAGACTGGTTGTTTCTCTGCAACGAATGCCCATGTAGCGAAAATCGGCAATTAGTTTGCCACTTCGTTCCCGGATGGTAGCCATTAGTTAAACCTCCTGAAACTTAATGTAGGGCATCCATGCTTAGTCCAGTAAACTTAAGCATTTCAGTTTCAATACGTTCCCAAACAAAAAGAATTTTGCGACCACCAAAAGGGCGGATGTAGTGAACACCTTCAATAAAGACACTGTCCTTTAATTGGTTGCGAATGGTACGAGCATCGTACTGAATTTTTTCAGCCAGTTGTTGGGCTGTGAGATAGGTGTATGACATAATAGAACCTCATGTTTTTACTAGGTAACTAGGAAAAATTATCCCTAAGACGTAAATTATCATATTTTTATGTCTTTGCAAGTACTTTTTATTATTTAACTGGGAAATTTTATGATTAATTCAAACTTGGCAGTTCTATTAGCTGAGCGGAAGCTGAAGGTGGCTGATTTGGTGAGAAGTACAGGGATAAATAAATCTACACTACATAAGCTTTATAACGATGAGTCTGTTCGAATTGATTTTGAAACTATAGATAAGATTTGTACGGCATTAAATATCGAAGTAGGAGATTTATTGATTTTTAAAAAAAATGTTAATAATCAAAATGGTGAAGGTTGATTTGGTCACAAGTGGTCACATTAAAAATGAATTGGTCACAAAATTAGATATAAAATTTGAATGATCGTTCAAATTTTATTTTGATATATTTTGTGAAATATTTTTAATGTCGAATAACATCGGAGAATAAGCTTTTCCGGAAATTTTTTTGGTCACAAATGGTCACATCAGAAAAGCGTTAGTCGTAAATTTAAGAAAAAAAGTTAAATCTATGTGATGAAATCTGAAGCTAATATTAAGCTGTTTGGTTGTAGATAAAATAAAAACAAGCATGTGATTTGGTGGAATATGGTGTCATTTAAGGTGATTTATATAGAGCATGGCACTAAATGGTCACATCTTGGTCACAAACGATATAAGTTATGTTTAGCTTTGCTGCAAGTATAGCTCTTTTAATGAAGAGTTATTTTTAAAAAATATAATAAAATCAACATAAAAAAAGCCCCCATTTTTCGATGAGGGCTTTTTGAATTTGGAGCGGGAAAGGAGACTCGAACTCCCGACCCCAACCTTGGCAAGGTTATGCTCTACCAACTGAGCTATTCCCGCGGAGTCTATCCTGTTTTTTTACTAAAAAACTGAATCGAAAAAAATTTGGAGCGGGAAAGGAGACTCGAACTCCCGACCCCAACCTTGGCAAGGTTATGCTCTACCAACTGAGCTATTCCCGCGGAGTCTATCCAATTTTTTAAATAAAAAACCGAATGAAAAAATTTTGAGCGGGAAAGGAGACTCGAACTCCCGACCCCAACCTTGGCAAGGTTATGCTCTACCAACTGAGCTATTCCCGCATAGCCACGTATAATACATTAAGGATTTTTCAGGTCAATAACTTTATGAAAAACTGTGCATCGTTTGCATAAAATAAAAACAATTTGTTTGAAAATTGGAAGATTTTTGCAGGTCGAAGGCTTCCATTTTGATGAAATCATGCAATTCAGATGGTTTCAGCAACTTTGCGACACAAGAACTTGAACAAATACAGGCTATACTAAGACCAGTTGAACCTTTTTTTGAATTTGGGAGAGCCGTTTTGAGTTTAGAACAGCAATTAATTGAGCGTCTACAGACATTAGCGCCTACACATCTTGAAGTGGTGAATGAGTCCGCAGGTCATGGTGGTTATTTCCCAGGTAAAGAGTCGCATTTTAAAGCTGTGATCGTGAGTGAGGCTTTTGCAGGCTTGCGTTTGGTGCAACGTCATCAAAAAGTCTATGCCGCAGCCGGTGATTTACTTAGTCCGGGGCAAATTCATGCTTTGGCCATTCATGCGTTTTTACCCGAAGAATGGAATGGTCAAGACACTACTAGCCCTGAATGTGCGCATGCACCTAAGTCATCTTAAGGTGAGCCATGGAAACGCAATTAATCATTAAAATCATTCATATGTGTGGCGTGGCTTTAGGCTGTGCTGCCATTTTCATTCGTGCTTTTACGCTGTTTAAAGGGACGCAGGGCAATTTACCCAATCCAGCAGGTCGGAAGTTTTTTGTTGCTTTGCAACATGGCTCAATGACACTAATTGCCGTAACAGGAATTATCTTATTGTTTATGAAAAACTTTGATGTGCAGCCATGGTTCTATGCCAAAGTTGTACTGTTTTTGGCGCTGCTGTCTTCTTTATCTAAAGCGTATAAGAAAGATGACAGTGTTTTATTGGTTCAGCGCCGTGCGGGCTTATTTATTGCAGCTGTTGCACTTATTTTCATCATTACATTGGTTATAATCAAACCAGTTTTTGGATAAATGGCTTATCCACATGGCCGATTTCAAGGCTTGAGTAGAAAAACAAAGATTAGAGGGTTTTGAATGCGTACGCGTGTGGTATTTAACCAAAAAGGTGGTGTGGGGAAATCGAGTATTACGGTCAATTTAGCTGCGATAAGCGCGCACCAAGGTTTAAAAACTTTGGTGATTGACCTCGACCCTCAAGCCAATTCAAGTCAATATTTGTTGGGGGATGATGCGACGTATTCGGCAGATAAGCCTGCACTTGAACCCAATATTGAAAATTATTTTGAAGAAGTCTTGGGGACACAACAAAGTAAAGGTTTGTTGGGAAATGCCATCGGTTCGATTTTGAAAGGTCGTGCCAAAGGTTTGGAAAGTTATGTGCATGCATCGCTGTATCCACGTTTAGATGTGATTCCTGCCAGTCCAAATTTAGGCGCGTTGGCACATGCCTTAGAATCTAAGCATAAAATTTACAAACTCCGCGATGCTTTGCAGCAGATGAGCGGTCAATATGATCGGGTATTTATTGATACACCTCCGGCCTTTAACTTTTTTACTTTATCTGCGCTGATTGCGGCAGATCGCGTGCTGATTCCATTTGACTGCGATGTGTTTTCAAAACGTGCCTTACAGACACTGATCGAAAATGTGTTAGAAACGCAGGATGATCATAATGATCATTTAGAAATTGAAGGCATTGTGGTCAATCAATTTCAGGCACAGGCGAAGTTGCCGCGTGAAGTTGTACAACAACTCAAAGATGAAGGTCTTCCTGTATTGGACAGCATGTTACCGCCTTCAGTGCTGATGAAAGAATCGCATCATAAAAATCAACCTTTAATCCATTTGGCTGCAGATCATAAATTGACGCAAGCCTATCAATCATTGTTCAATGAAATTGAGCAAAAGTAGTATCGAGAAAAGTATGAATGCACTTAAATGTGGTCTAGTTGCTTTCACTGCTGTTGTATTGGGTGCATGTGCAAGTACGCCTAAACCAAGCTATGTTTCACCTACACAGTATCAGTCTTTGAGTTGCCAACAATTGCAAAGCGAATACAACCGAATCCACGACTATATTCAAAATGGTGTAGAAACACCGAAGCGCACAGGCGTTGGTGTCGGTGTTGGCCTCGGTGGTGGCTGGGGCAGCCGTGGAGGTTGGGGAATTGGTCCGAGTATTTCGGTCAATATGGGACAATCTTCAAATACCAAACGTACCGAGCTTTCACGCGTTCTAGGTGAGCAAGAAGCGATTGTACAGGCAGCAAAATTTAAAGGTTGTCCGATTATCGTTCGCGCAAATTCGGCTACCGCAGCAAAATCATAAACGGATCATGAGCAGGGGCTCAGGCCTGTGCTATGAGAAAAGTGTAATAAAATTTGTCAGTAGGCGAGGCGTCTATTGGCATTTTTTTTGAGCCAAATAAACTGCACTATTTAGAGCCAATAAAATATTTAAATCTATGAAAAAATTAAATTAAATATTATTGGTGTATTTCAATACCTCCTTCTGGTATTGAACATTCAGCGTGAGTGCATTGACTTGTACAAGGATAAAACTGACCTAGTGCGTACTTGTTTTTTTAAATTCATTTCGGCTAAGGTGTGCGCTTTGAAACATTGTCTGGGTATTCATGATTGAGAGTTGGCTTTTTGTATTGGCAATGATTGCGGTGATGATGACGCCGGGACCTAGCAATGCACTAATGGCAAGCTCTGCACATCAACAAGGCATTGCAAAGACGTGCATGCTGATTCCTGCAGAATTATTGGGCTATTTCTATGCCATTAATTTGTGGGCGTTGATTATTCATTTAAGCGCTCCAGTGTGGCCGAATTTAATTCACTTGCTACATTTTCTCAGTATTGCCTATGTTTTATGGTTGGCTTTTCATTTGTGGAAATCGACGCATTTACATCAGTACAATCAAAAACATCCTTCAATTCAACCACGTGAATTATTTATTTCCTCGTTAAAAAATCCTAAAGCGTTGCTTTTTGCTGCAGGTATTTTCCCAATTGAAACTTGGGCTAGCCCATTAAATTTTATTTTGGTTTTTGCTGTATTTAGCGTGGTTTTGCTACCAGTTGCATTGTTTTGGATGTCATTTGGACGGACGATTTTGGCCGGTAAGACCCAAAAAATTAAGGCCGATCTTCTGTATAAAGGATCGGCCCTGATGCTGATTTTATGTATGTTTCCCGTGGTTTTACGCTTTTTTGCTTAAAGGCGTTCACCACATCGGTTTATTTCTTTAATTTTGCTCGAATAAAACCAATCACGCCCGGTAAAACACTAATAATAATGATGCCGAAGATCAGATGGGTGAAGTTATCTTTCACGATGGGCATATTGCCAAATAAATAACCCAAAGTGATAAATGAGCCAACCCAACAAATCGCACCAATCATGTTAAAAGTCAGGAAGTACTTATAGTTCATGCTGCCTGCACCTGCGACAAAAGGCGCGAAGGTTCGTGCAAAAGGAATAAAGCGGGCAAAAATAATGGTTTTACCACCGTGTTTTTCAAAGAATTTTTGCGTATTGACCAAATGTTGACGGTTAATGAAGCGTGATTCAATTTCAAAGACACGTGGGCCAATATATTTACCAATATGGTAATTCAGCGTGTCGCCCAAGACCGCAGCGATAAACAGCAAAATCACCAAAACCCATGGATCCATGGCACCTGTTGACGCAGCGAGCGCGCCTGCTGCAAACAGAAGACTATCACCCGGTAAAAAGGGCATGACCACTAAACCGGTTTCAACAAAAATAATCAGGAACAGAATTGCATAAATCCATACGCCATAATTGGTAATGAACTCGAGTAAATGGTCATCAACATGTAGTATAAAATCAATCAGTTCCATGGGGCTTATATGCGTAAAATAGTGGTCTGATGCTATCAGTCTGGGGCAGCAAAGTCAGTATTAAAACGTAATTAATTATCAGTAAAATCGTTCTATATATGGAATGATGAGTATTATAAAAGCATATTTAAAGAGAATAAGAAACGACCTAATTTAAGCACATCTTTTGAACAGTATTAAAAATAGCTTTCAGTATGTTTAATCCAAATCTAGTGGTGAAAAATCTGAGTCAACAGCCTCAAATCAATGCTGTAATCAGTCTGGTTGCACGTATTTTGATGGCTTATATTTTTATTGTGGCAGGTTGGGGAAAAATTACCGCTTACACTGCAACCGCAGGTTATATGGAGTCAATGGGTGTACCGGCAGGGCTTCTTCCGATCACCATTTTAGTCGAGTTGGGTGGTGGCTTAGCTTTATTGTTTGGTTTTCAAGCACGTTTTGCGGCGCTAGGTCTAACCGTGTTTAGTTTAATCACTGCATTTTTATTCCATGGTGGCGCAGAAGATAGTATTAACTTTATGAAAAATTTGGCGATGTCAGGCGGTTTATTATTTCTCATGTTACATGGTGCTGGTAAATTCAGTTTTGATCATTGGATCGAAAAATCAAAATAAAGTTGTCATGAGTCCGAGCATCCATCAAAGCGGCGTTCTGCCGCTTTTTTCATGTCTACCGCTGATTGAAAGCGGATGGGTAAAGTCCTGAAATGTGTTGTAAAAAACACCGTTTGGCTTGGGATTTTTGCCCCTGTCCGAATAGTGTGCGAAAGTCCAAGAAAAATGTTAGAATACGGCGCTTATATTCGTTGCCTGCATAGTTGTTTGCCATGACTACCAATACCCAAATTACTGAAGACCGTATCCTGATTTTGGATTTCGGTTCTCAATATAGTCAGCTTATTGCACGTCGTGTACGTGAAGCTGGTGTTTATTCAGAAATGTACGCATTTGATATGTCTGAAGAAGACATTCGTGCATTTAACCCAAACGGGATCATTCTTTCAGGTGGTCCAGAAAGTGTTCATGAAGAAGGTAGTCCGCGCGCACCACAAGTTGTATTTGAACTTGGTGTACCTGTTTTAGGTATTTGCTATGGTCTACAAACCATGTCAGAGCAGCTTGGCGGTAAAGTTGAGCCAGGTACTGTACATGAATTCGGTTATGCAGAAGTTGATATTAAAGTCCGTGATGCTTTAATTGGTGATCTTGAAGATACCAAAGACCAATTAAAAGTATGGATGAGTCATGGCGATAAAGTGACTCAAATTCCTGAAGGTTTCCAAATCACTGCCAGCACACCAAGCTGCCCAGTGGCGATGGTTTCTGATGAAAAACGTCGTTTCTATGGTATCCAATTCCACCCAGAAGTGACACACACTGCGAAAGGTGCTGAGTTATTGTCTAACTTCGTACATGGCGTATGTGGTTGCCGTAACTTGTGGAACTCAGAAAACATCATCGATCTTCGCGTAGAACAACTTCGTGAGCAAATTGGTGATCAAAAAGTTCTATTGGGTCTTTCAGGCGGCGTCGATTCATCTGTTGTAGCTGCACTTTTACACCGTGCGATTGGCGACCAATTGACTTGTGTATTCGTAGATAACGGTTTACTTCGTTTGAACGAAGGCGAACAAGTGATGGACATGTTTGCGAAAAACATGGGTATCCGCGTGATTCGTGCCGACGCTGAAAATCGCTTTTTAACAGCACTTGCTGGTGAAGTTGATCCAGAGAAAAAACGTAAAATCATTGGTCGTGAATTCATTGAAGTGTTTGCTGAAGAAGCACGTAAGCTTGACGGTGTGAACTTCCTTGCTCAAGGTACCATTTACCCAGACGTAATTGAATCTGCAGCAAGCAAACAAGGTAAAGCACACGTGATTAAATCACACCACAACGTGGGTGGTTTACCTGAAGATTTAGCATTCGAATTGGTTGAGCCAATCCGTGATTTATTCAAAGACGAAGTACGCCGTTTAGGTACAACTTTAGGTCTTCCATTTGAAATGCTTTACCGTCATCCATTCCCAGGCCCAGGTCTAGGTGTACGTATTCTTGGTGAAGTGAAAAAAGAATATGCAGATATCCTTCGTCTAGCAGATGACATCTTCATGCAAGAACTTCGCGCAAGCGGCTGGTATGACAAAACTGCGCAAGCATTTGCTGTATTCCAACCCGTGAAATCGGTTGGTGTGGTGGGTGATGGCCGCCGTTATGCATGGGTGATCGCGCTTCGTGCTGTAGAAACTGTGGACTTTATGACTGCACGTTTTGCACACCTTCCTTATGATCTTGTAGACAAGATTTCTACACGTATCATGAACGAGATTGCTGAAGTTTCTCGTGTTGTTTATGACGTATCGTCTAAACCACCTGCAACTATTGAATGGGAGTAAAACTGGGGTTTCACGAAGCACTGCTTCGTGCCAGTTTTACGCCAAGAGCTATGCTCGCGGCAGTTTTGGATTTCAAGAAACAACATTTCTTGCCTAAATTACGCCAAGAGCTATGCTTGAGGCTATTTAGGGAAACCTAGATAATTCTACTAATAAAAAAGGACGCCTCGGCGTCCTTTTTTTATTTATAATTATGAAAAATACTATTTTAAAAGAGCAAGTTAAATGTCATTGCCTACATACGATCAGTTGATGCTTCCATTAATGAAACTTTTAGCAGAACAAAAAGAGGCAATAAAATTAAGTTCTGCCACAAAAATTTTAGCTGAAAGATCTGGGTTATCTGAAGCTGATTTAAATTTAAGGCTATCTAGTGGTACAAAAACAGTATTTTATGATCGTGTTGGCTGGGCGAAAACATATTTGGTTAAAGCAGGTTTGATACAACAACCATCACGTGGTCTTTGCGAATTAAGTACTTTAGGTTGGTCTATTGATTTTTCTAGCTTATCCAATATAACTAATCAGTATTTGATGCAGTTTGAAGGGTTTTCTGATTATAAAATTGGTTCTAACCATAATAAAAATATTCAAAATCTAGTTCTAAAAGAAGAGCATGCTACATCTATTCAAACAGAACATTTGACGCCTGCAGAAATAATCGAACAATCATCAACGGAGCTTAATCAAACAATTAAAGATGAGCTATTAAATAAAATTAAAAGTAATTCACCCAAATTCTTTGAGCAATTAGTTGTCGATTTGTTGGTAATAATGGGTTATGGCGGTTCACATCAAGACGCAGCCCAAGCAATAGGTAAAACCAGTGATGGTGGCATTGACGGTATTATCAGTGAAGATCGTTTAGGTTTAGATAAAATATATATTCAAGCTAAACGTTGGGAAAATACGGTGGGGCGCCCTGACATTCAACAGTTTAAGGGAGCTTTGGCTGATCAAGTGGCGAAAAAGGGCGTATTTATTACTACTTCTAGTTTTAGTAAAGAAGCAATTGAGTCAGCAAAGAAATCAGGCATTGTTTTAATTGATGGTGACAAGCTTACATCTCTCATGATTGAATTTGGCTTGGGTATTCAAATTGAAAGAAGTTTCCATATTTATAAAATAGATCAAGACCGTTTTGATGAAGATAGTTTTTAAATAAACTTAAAGGACGCTTCAGCGTCCTTTTTTTATATCTCAACATTCTATTTATAAACAATTGACCAACTACTATCGCTTTCATTATTCGGTTCAGCTTTAGGCTTCGCTTTATGGGTAAAGCTTTGCCAAGACTTCGTCGATTTACGTTCGGGTTTCATGCTTGAATCATAGCGCTCTACACGGTTACGGCCATTTTCTTTTGCCTGATACAGCGCAATATCCGCTTGCTTAATCAGTTCAGTTAAATTTTGCTTATGTGATTTAAGCTGTGAAACACCAATGGAAACGGTAAATTGGATCGGGTGATTTGCGACATTCAGCAATGATTGATTTTGAAGCGTTAGACGAATACGTTCTGCGATTAACATTGCATCCTGTATTTGCGTTTCCGACAGCAGCACAATAAATTCTTCGCCACCAAAGCGAGCCAAGACATCTTTTTGGCGCATTTCTTTGCGGGTGGTTTCAGCGATACATTGCAGTACCTGATCACCAACATCATGCCCGTAATTATCATTAATATGTTTAAAATGATCGACATCAAACATCAATAAGCAAGTACTTGCAGGCGTTGGCCATTCATGGATGCGATGCTCAGCCAACTGAACAAACTGACGACGGTTGTATAACTGGGTGAGCTCATCTGTATGCGCTAAATTTTTCAGTGTATGCATATTCCAGTCGTCAAGTAGGGTACGTAAAAAATGACGACGTGCATTGAGTGTATTGTTCCAACTCATATGCAGGCTGATCATCCAAACAGGAATAGACACCACCACAAAAATCAGTGCTTCTTGCCATGATAAAAGCTGACTCACCGCAAAATATACCAATAGCGAAATGAGGCCCGAACAATACAAGGCGGGCTTAAATTGTGTTTGTACGCAGACATTGGCAATCAAGATAAAGATCGCTGCACCATAGATATAGGACGAGACCATTGGGCTATTTGAAGCCAGTAATAAGCCAATCCAAATCGCGGTGCTACAGACTGTCCCAATCGGTAAGATCATGTCGAGCACACGAATATCTTTTTTGTATTTAAACAGATAAAAGCTGACCAATAAGGCAGCAACAATCATGGCCACTCGAGAAAGACCTGACCAAAAGAACATGTCAGGGATAATAAAAATGTCAGCAAAAAAATAAAGAAGAAACGTAATCTGCGCCATGTAGTTTACTTGACGCAAATAAGGTAACTGATGGGCATACTGATGTTGTAGAAAATAGTTTCTAAACTGCGTAGGAATACGTGCAAAGGGATCTGCAATGGCTTGTTCAATCTCGGCACGATTGGCAAGATCACACTCAGAAAGTTTCAAAGTATGAGTATGATTTTTACGAACTTCCTGAGCAGACGAATTAGTCCGAGAACTCATTCGTACATCAACAGACATGTCCCTTCTCCATAAATGGCTTAGGACAAATTATGAACAAAAAACACACAAAAATATCTACCTGAAACTAGGGATTTTTCGAATGAATGATAAAAAATCGTCTGATGAATGTTACAAAATATATTATTAACTTGCTGTTTTATAAGTTGATATTTGATTGCGTCCTGCAGATTTTGCTTGGTAAAGTGCCTGATCGGCCATGCGAATGACACTTTGTAAATCTCGGTTTTTTTGACCAAATTCGGCAACACCAATTGAAACGGTAAATTTAAGTTTTTGTAGTGTATCAAGTTCTAAATAATCATCGGCTATTGCCCGTCGCAGACGTTCGGCAATGTCTTGAGCCTGACGCAGGTGTGTCTGCGGTAAAAGAATTATAAACTCTTCACCGCCGAAGCGGGCAATGATGTCTTGGCTACGTAAAGTATGTCGGCATGTTTCGGCAATTTGTTGTAAAACATGATCACCAATATAGTGCCCAAACTGATCATTAATATTTTTAAATTTGTCGACATCAAAAATCAGTAATGAAAGGGGCTGTAACGATTTGGACTGATGATGAATATGATAATTGGCAAGTTGAATAAATTGACGTCGATTGTTTAAGCCAGTCAGCACATCGGTATGCGCCATAATATTGAGCGCTTCACGGTTCAACTGATCGAGTTTACTGTGTAAAAACACAATTCTGGATTTTTGTGTTGAATTCCAACTGATATACAAACTAAATAACAACACGGGCGAATAGATCAAGATAAACAGTTGCAGTTGATGGATATTGCCAGAAACGGCGAAATACACCCCAATCAGCAAGATTAGACTGATACACAGAGAAATGAGCACAGCAGCTTTAAAGCGGATTTGCACACATAAATTAGCTAACACAATAAAAACCAAAGATGCATATAAATAGATCGGCACATCGGGGCTGTTGGATAAATTGAGTAGGCTAAACCACAGCGCAGAAGCACCAACGATCGATAGGGGAAGCATCAAGTCAAAGAGTAAAATGCTTTTGCTATATGTATAAATGACCCATGTGATGACCATCATCAGTAAGGTATAGGCCGTTTTTAAGCCTATCGCGAGCAAGCCCACATCGGGCAACATAAACCAATCCGCTATGGCATAAGAGAGATAGGCCAATTGTGCAACGATGTTGACTTGGAAAAAGAATTTAAAAAGTTGACGACGATGGTAGTGGAAAAATTCTTGACGAAATTGAGCAGGAACGCGAACAACGGTTCCTTTCAAGGCTTTTTGGATCAGTGCACGTGATTCTTTCTTATACTCATTGATCATGCAAGATTACCGACGGGTGAGCATGGTTTATATGTAATTTTATGTAACTCAAATAATCTATATCATTTTTGTTTAAAATAAAACACGTTATTTCAAGTATTTGTGAATTATTTGGTATTGTTTGGTCAAAAATGAGTGTTAATTTGTGTTACTTAAATTTACATTTCACGTGATCTGAACAAGTAGTTTCGCATTGGGTGTTGTCTAAATAAGCATCAATAACTGTTATGCTGTATGTCATATTAGGCAACAAAAAAACGATTGTCCTATCTCTGTGATTCAGCGTATTAATGACAGCTGAAGAAGATTGAGTTAATGCAGATATAATGGAAAAAAATGCATAGCTCTAGCCGATAGTCCTTGCATCGGCTTAGCCAAATTTAGGGTAAGAATATGACCAATACCAATTACACAGAAATATCTCATTCCGACGATTGTGAAAAATACGTCAATCAGTTCATTCAAGAATTTCCACTGCGCCGTGCTGAAATTGGTCAAGGCACAGTGATTAAACGTGCTTTACCGAGTCGGCATAAACGGATGATTGGTGCATGGTGTTTCCTTGACCATGCCGGTCCAGTGCATTTCCCTCAAGGTGATGGCTTAGATGTTGGGCCGCATCCACATATTGGTTTGCAAACGTTCACCTGGATGATTGATGGCACCATGATGCATACCGACAGTTTGGGCACACATCAGTTAATTCAGCCCAAACAAGTCAATCTCATGACGGCAGGTTATGGTATTTCACATACTGAAGTTGCTCCAGAATCTGAAACGCAAATGCATGCTGCGCAGCTTTGGATTGCATTGCCAGATGACAAAATCAATATGGCGCCCCAGTTTGACCATTACCCAGAGTTGCCAGTGGTGACACAAGACGGGATTGAATTGACGGTCTTGGTCGGTGAATTTTTGCAGACTAAATCGCCGGTAAAAGTACATAGTGAATTATTAGGTGTCGATCTGCGTAGTTCGGAAAGTCAAAGTACCGTCTTGCCGCTGAATCCAAAATTTGAATATGGCTTTATGGCCCTCGAAGGGACTGCCAGTGTCAATGGTCACGAGCTAAATGAAGACAATATGGTGGTACTTGAGCCGGGCTTAACCCAAGTCAAAATTGATCTGCACGCAGGTGGCCGTGTTTTATTATTAGGGGGTGAACCTTTTGAATCACCGATTCTGCTGTGGTGGAATTTTGTGGGGCGCACACAAGAAGAATTGAATATTGCCCGTGAGCAGTGGATTAATCAGGACGAACGCTTTGGCTCTATTCCTGACTATGATGGTCCACGACTAGAAGCACCGGCTTTCCCTGATAAAATACGTCCATCACGTTAACTTAAAAATAAAAATGAACAGCCGTACCTGTGGTAAAAATGGTGCGGCATAACCATGAGGGAGTCATTATGGGTATCGTCGCAACGGCAACAGTAAACACCTTAGAAGCACCGTGGTCAGGTGAAGTTCAGAGTGCAAAACATCAACTTATTACCGATAAGCCCGAATCATTTGGTGGCGGGGATTTAGGTTTAGCACCGTATGATTTACTGTGTGCCTCCTTAATTTCATGCACCATGATTACCTTGCGCATGTATGCAGCACATAAACAAATTCAATTGGGTGAGTTTCGTGTTGAGGCAGACTTTTGTGCGAACCGTGAAGGTGCTGAATGGGTTGAGCGACGTCTACATTTTCAAACGCCCTTGGATGCAGAATTAGAGCAAAAAATCTTGTCCATTTGTGAAAAAACCCCAGTGACAAAAACTTTATTGCGCAGTGTAGACATTAAAACCACTCTAGTTTAATTTAAAAGCAGGTCGCTGCTGTACTGTGCAAAATTTAGTTTTGATATAGCCCTAAGCAGTGATCTGACACTTTTTATGATTTAAGTACTTCAAAATAATAATGGCTTGCCAGAAATAAGAAAATTTTAGACTTCATATAGGAGATGAACCCATGCGGGTGCTACATCATCTAGAAAAATCTCGTTCATTTCGTATTTTATGGGCAATGCAGGAATTAGGACTGGATTATCAGGTTCAGTTTTATCTGCGCCAGCCAAATTTGTCTGCTCCCCCTGAGCTTAAAGTCATCCATCCTTTAGGAAAGTCGCCCATATTGCAGGATGATGGACTGGTCTTGGTAGAATCTGCAGCGATCTTGGAGTATTTACAAGAGAAGTACGATCGGCATGATTTTTTTGCAGCCAAGGCGGAACATTCAAAACAACAATATCGCTTTTGGATGCATTATGCCGAAGGTTCTCTGATGCCGTTATTGGTGATGCAGTTGGTCATGAGCAATGTGCCACGCCATGTACCTTGGGTCATCAAACCCGTAGCTAATCGCATTTGTGATGGGGTCAAAAAAGGTTTTGTACGACCTCGCTTAAAAGAACATATCGAGTTTTTAGAAAACCATTTAGCGGAAAATGAATATTTTGCGGGACCGTTTAGCTTTGCGGATATTCAGATGACGTTTCCATTAGAAGCCGTCATGACCCGAACGCAAGGGCGATATCCACAAATTCAGGCTTTCTTACAACGGATGCAACAGCGTCCTGCATATCGCCGTGCCAAACAACAAGAACAACAGTTGGAAGCACAGCAAGACCGGCGGGATGATTCTGCTTAGCTCACATGATACAAGCGTTCTTTAGGGAAGACGACTTTAAACAGTGAACCACGGTTTTCTTTGGACTCAATTTCAAGGTGTGCCTGATGTTGCATCAAAACGTGTTTTACGATGGCTAGACCTAAACCTGTGCCTCCCGTTTGGCGACTACGTGCGCTGTCCACACGGTAAAACCGTTCCGTTAAACGGGGTAAGTGTTTCGGGTCAATCCCGATACCCGTATCTTCAACGGTAAAATAACCATGCGTACCATCATCATGCCACCCAATGGTCACAGTACCGCCTTTGGGGGTGTATTTAATTGCATTGGTGATGAGGTTACTAAAGGCACTCGCCAATTCCATATCTGATCCGATTAGGTCACAGTGACTATCAATCTCGAGATTCAGTGTATGTCCATAATCCACATTGTAAGCATGTGCATCGTCATATAGTTGGTTCATTAGGCTGGGCATTTCAATGATTTGATTTTTAGCAACTTTTTTATCATTTTCCAGACGAGATAATAATAACAAGTCATTAACCAAAGCATTCATACGGCGGGTTTGAGACTGCATTTGATCGAATGCGCGTTTCCAGCGTGGATTTAAATCTTCCTGATCGGTAAAGGTTTCGATATAACCACTTAAAACCGTGAGCGGTGTGCGTAGCTCATGTGAAATATTATCGACAAAGTCTTTACGCATCTGCTCAAGGTTATGCATACGTGTGACGTCATAGGCCACCAGTAATCGACTTTCGCGACCAAAACGGGTCAATTTCACTTGCACATAATGGTCTTCAAGTACCGATGATTTCATTTTCAAACCATCGGGTGCTAAATCGATATTGGTAAAGTATTCGATAAAACTGGGCTGTCTTAAAATACTTAAAATATTGCGCCCTTGATCGAGCTGTTGAATCCCCAAAAGCTTTTCTGCGGCAGGGTTCCACCATTCGATTTGGTGTAATTCATCAATCAATACCACCGCTTCAGCAAGTGCCACCAAGGAAGATTGAGCGCGGTCGATCAGACCAACCATTTCAGCTTGTACAATGCGTTCTTGACGCTGCGCACGGTATACATTAAAGAGCAAAGCCCCCCAAATACCGTCTAAATTTGGCGGGACATCATAGGGACGATTTGAAATCCATTCGTTGACCAAGTACAGCGAACGCATTTGCAATGCAAAGAACACTGCAAAGGCGATTAAGATGCAGATCCATAAGTACCCGATACCAAAGCCGATGAGTGCCGCAATGAGTAGGAAAAATGCCAGAAGTCTCAAATCCTGCTTGGCAAAAGTCCATAAACTGCTGTAACGGAATTTTTTATGTTCACTGGCAAGTTCAGGGACGGGATACGGTTCGTACATAGAAAATTAAAGACCTAAAATGACTAACCCATCACAGCGTCTGCACGGGTAGAGAAACGGTAACCTGTACCACGAACAGTTTGGACATAACGATCGGCTTGGAAAGGTTCAAGAACTTTACGCAAACGACGAATATGCACGTCAATGGTACGGTCCTCAATATACACGTTTCCACCCCAAACCTGATCTAATAATTGAGCACGGGTATAGGCACGTTCAGGATGAGTCATGAAGAAGGCCAGTAGACGATATTCAGTCGGTCCCATATCTAAAATGGTGTTACCAAAGCTGACACGTTGGCTGACTGGATCGAGGATTAAACCATTGGCATCAATGGTTTTTTCACCACCCAATGCATTTGAGCGACGCAGCACCGCTTTAATGCGTGACACCAACTCACGGGTGGAAAAGGGTTTGGTCATGTAGTCATCTGCGCCTGCGTCTAGACCTTGGACTTTATGGTCTTCTTCACCGCGAGCAGTGAGCATGATGACTGGAATTTCTGACAAATTTTCATCGCGTTTTAAACGACGACATAGGTCTACACCACTCACGCCACCAGGCATCATCCAATCTAATAAAATCAGTGCAGGACGCTGATCCACAATCATTTGGTGCGCTTGTTTGGCATCTTCAGCTTGCTGACATTGAAAACCAGCCATATCCAGTGAAGTATGGATCATTTCCCGAATCGGGAGTTCGTCGTCGACGATTAAAATATAGTCATCTTTCACAGCGCAATACCCTATTTTATGTAAACGGTAGACCGTTTTATATTTATGACAGGCTTATTACAAAGATTAATTATGACAGTATCATTGCAAAAATGATCTTTCATTGGGGTTTGGAAAGAAATTGTGACAATTTAAATCCTGAAATATTCAACAACATGGGCTTTGCATCATGCTGTTGTCACAAAAAAATCATTCAAAAAATTGTAAAGATCAATGTTGAGGACAAAATTTATTTCCTGGGTTTTTCATAAAAAGCATCCAACAAGGCCAAAAAGACCACGCTACATGACGATAAAACTTCATCAATCGGCTGTTTATAACCACTCATGACCCAGCGAATCGCGATTTGGGTGACATAACCATTGAGACCTGTTGCGACCATTGAAATTTCGCGTTCTGAACGATCAATATTGGGCATCATGAGCATGACAAAGGCATGAATCATACGGTCAAAGCGCATCATGGTTTCATGAATCGTGGCTTGGTTATGTAGCTCTTGTACCAACATGGCATCGATATAAATGATGCGCGCCATGCGAGGATTATTTTTTAAGGTTAACAATAGGGCGGTTAAACCTGCTTCAATCATTTTTTTAGAATCGGTTGATGCTTGCATGATGGCTTGCATCACGTTTTGTTGCAGTTCATCGATTAATTTTAAAAAGATGGTCTGGAACAGTTGCTCACTTTTCTTAAATGATTCGTAAAAATAGCGTTCGGTCAGCTTGGCTTCCAAACAAATATCTTTCACGGTCACGGAAAAAAAGCCATGTGTACCATAGGCTTCTATACCGGCTTCAATCAGTTTTTCACGTCGCGCTTGCTTACGTTCACTGAGAGAAAGCCCTTTAAATTGACGTTCCTTCACATTTTTTGCCTGTTGTTGTTCTGTGTGATTTGTTGCATCTGTCATGAAAATATACGCTGAACTAAAGCAGAATTTTGTCTTATTTTAGCAATAATTTCAGTTTAAACCTATGTTTAAGCATTGGCGATTTCAACAGCTTAGCACGTCCTAAGATGACATTGACAATATGTATTGTCAAAACTATATTAAGTCGACGAACTGCACACATTGGCAAATGAGATCACGCTGTGATAAAGCCAAGCGGCAGCATAAAGGAATAAGGAATCACAATGAAAAACTTCAAAAATAAAGTGGCTGCCATTACAGGTGCAGGTTCAGGTATTGGTCAGCAATTGGCAGTGCTTTTGGCGAAACAAGGCTGTCATCTGTCTTTAAGCGATGTGAATGAGCAGGGTCTTGCGGCAACCGTAGACTTAGTGAAAGCCAGCAATGTACGTGTAACCACGCAAAAACTCGATGTGTCAGACCTTGCAGCAATGAAAGCATGGGCAGCACAGACTGTTAAAGATCATGGTTCGGTGAATATGATTTTTAACAATGCGGGTGTGGCATTGGGCACGACCGTTGAAGGCGCAAGCTACGAAGAGCTGGAGTGGATTGTCAATATTAACTTCTGGGGTGTGGTTTATGGCACCAAAGAATTTTTACCGTATATCAAGCAAAGTGGTGAAGGTCATATCATCAATATTTCCAGCTTGTTTGGCCTAACTGCACAACCAACACAGTCGGCATATAATGCCACTAAATTTGCAGTACGTGGCTTTACCGAATCTTTACGCCAAGAATTGGATATTGAAAACTGTGGCGTGAGTGCGCTATGTGTACATCCGGGCGGGATTCGTACCAATATTGCTAATGCCGCAAAAATGAATGATAGCTTGAAAAGTTTAGGCATGAACCCGCAAAAATCGGCACAGTCCTTTAATAAATTCTTGCGCTGTCCACCTGAAGAAGCGGCTCGTCAAATCATTGAAGCAGTACAAAAAGATAAGCGTCGTTTATTGATTGGTAATGATGCAAAAGCGATTGATTTAATTCAACGTTTGCTTCCGACGGGTTATCAAAAATTAACTGCCATGGCGACTAAATTTGGTCAATAAGCGGTAATTAAAATCAATTGAAAAGAGCCCACGTCAGTGTAATGCCAGTCAGTTAAGAGATTGACTGGCTTTTTCTTGGGTATTTTTGAGGTTTTCCTTTTACAACCCTTGGATAACTCCTCACTCTTCTCTCAGGTATAACATACCGATTAGATTTCTCCATTAAACTTTCCAGATGTTTGGGGAGATTACCTGCAGAAGCCAAAGAGTCGAATCTGAGTAAATTAAGAAGGGCAATAGATG
>NZ_VOZA01000017.1:0-62582 GCF_013420015.1 Acinetobacter sp. YH12039
AGAAGTATTTTGATCTAACATTGCTAACGTCTCCAGAGGAGTAAATTTATTTGATGAGAGAATGATAGAACAAACCATTAAATAGGTGAAACGGTTTGTTTTTATAAAATTAATCGGTTTTACAAATTAAATGATTAAATTTCTTTCTAAATCATAAGAATATACCGATGTGAATGCAGTCAATATTGGGCCATTATCGAGAAATGCAAGTTAAATAGTGGAAAAATAAATGAATTCATCGCGCTTTAAGCAAGACAATGCTAGAGTCAACCCTATTGTATTGAGAACTTTTTAGGGAAATGGCATGCAGGTCAAGCAAGGGATTTATCAGCATTATAAAGGTCAGTTGTATCAAGTCTTTCATGTTGCAACACATAGTGAAACGCGTGAAAAAGTTGTGGTCTATCAGTGCTTATATGACGACTATTCAATGTGGATTAGACCATTAGAGATGTTTATGGAAACCGTTGAAATTGATGGTGAAGTAATTCCACGTTTTAAGCTGATCCAAGAAACCCACTGAGCAGATATTTAGCCCTTCAATTTATAAATATGAATGAAATAGTAAAAGGACAGAATCATGAGCATGGATGCAAATTTTAAAAACTATATGCAACAACTCTATGCAGACTTTAGCGCTCACGATGCTGCGCAAAATCACCGACTTGCGCGTTACCGAAATATTGAGCCTGAATCTGCACTGTTTTTGGCTATGCAAATTCGCTTAAAACAAGCCAAACAGATCTTGGAAATTGGAACATCTACAGGTTATTCCACGCTGTGGTTAGGAGATGCTGCACAGTCTACACAAGGGCGGGTCGAAACCATTGAAATTGATGCAGCGCGTATCGAGCAAGCTAAACAACATGCGGCAAATTTAAGCTTAGCCGAATACATCGAATTCCATCATGGCGATGCACTGCATTTTTTACAGCAGTTAAATCAGCGTTATGACTTTATTTTATTAGATGCAGAACGTGATGCGTATATCGCGTATTGGCCATATTTAGCTGAATTGATACAAGCTCAAAGTGGCGTGTTAATCGTGGACAATGTGCTGTCACATGCCAATGAGGTCGCTGAATTTATCCAACGTGTTGAAGCGGATGATCGTTTTATCAGTACGACATTAAAGGTGGGCGCAGGGCTCTTTATGGTGACTTGGCGCAACTAAAAATCAGGGCATTCAGCCCTGATTTGATCGAAAATATTTTTTAATTAATAAAATACTGTTGCTATAGCGCTAAACTTGTAGCGGATTAACCCTGTAAGCTTACTCGTGAAAAATGTAGATCATATTCTAAATATTTGTGGACAAATGCCGTTTTATCACTACATCGAAGTAAATTATCATAAATAAAAGGTGAAACTGGATAAAAGAGATCCCCAGAACCATTCGCATAAAAAATTTTTAAGTAACGTGAAGAAGAACTGTATTTCCAAGAAGTTACAACAGTTGTTGTCATAAGCCACCCCCTTATTGCGTTGTTATAGTCATACTGCAGTTAAAGGTTTATCTCATTTGAAATTAAGACAAATTTAGGGCGTGGAGTATTGCAGAATTGTTAAAAAATAATGTTTTATCTCACATTTTTTTCATTTCTTTATCAACTAATTTGATAAAAATAATGCCAGTTCAGAGAAATGCCAAAAGCGTCATTCTCGCTTGTTGGTGTCGGGGGAGTTAAAAACTACGGCATTGTTCTGATTTATTACCTTTGACTTGGTTGTTGCTGCCATTAATTGAGAACGCATTTTCAAGACAAATCAAATTACCTGCGATTTCATTATTATTTAGAACAATATTGCCGTTATTTTTCTTTAATTTCAGGTCGCCTGAAATTTGGTTATTGAGGAGTTGGATGTTTTTCCCAGTCGTAAAATCGACATTGCCACTGATATTGTTATGATTGGCAATGATCTTGGTAAAATTTTTATTAGATTCAATATTGCCTTTGATGTGGTTGTCATGCAGTTCAACACTGGCGCCATTTTCTAAAATCACATTGCCATGAACAATTAAACCTTCAAGCTGACAATTTTTTTTGACTTTAATATCTTCACGAATACTTTGGTATTTAATTTCACCATCGCAATTCACGGCAGCAAAAGTCGTAAACGAACATAAAATTAAACTGATCGAGACGAAATATTTTTTCATGGGCTTACATCTTCCTGAAATAAGCAATTGACCTAAAATTCATGTTAAAAATACTGAAATACAGGCAAAGATGTAAGCTTAGATAATCAGGTTTGCGGCGCATTTTTATTATATTTGTGTAAGTTCTAACTTGATGAATATCTACAGATATGTGGAAAGTGCTAGAGCGTTAAAGTTGTATGAATAAAGTGTGAACTACGTAGGGTGCAAAGAGGTACTTGCTCGCCAATAATAGGCACAAAAAAACCACGCTAAAAGCGTGGTTTTTGAATCAGTTCAATCTAATCTGTATTAGATTTTACCAACTAGGTCGATTGAAGGAGCAAGAGTTGCGTCGCCTTCTTTCCATTTAGCTGGGCAAACTTCGCCTGGGTGAGCGTGTACGTATTGAGCTGCTTTAACTTTACGAAGAAGTTCTTGAGCATCACGACCGATACCACCAGCGTTGATTTCAACGATTTGGATTTTACCTTCTGGATCGATAACGAAAGTACCACGATCAGCAAGACCGTCAGCTTCGATTAATACGTCAAAGTTTTTAGCAAGAGTCCAGTTCGCATCACCAACCATTACGTATTGGATTTTTTTGATTTCTTCTGAAGAATCGTGCCAAGCTTTGTGAGTGAAATGAGTGTCAGTAGAAACTGAGTAGATTTCAACACCTAGTTTTTGGAATTCTGCATAGTTGTCAGCAAGGTCACCAAGTTCAGTTGGGCAAACGAAAGTGAAGTCAGCTGGGTAGAAGAATACAACAGACCATTTACCTTTAAGATCAGCTTCAGTTACTTCGATGAATTGACCATTTTGGAATGCAGTAGCTTTAAACGGTTTAACTTCAGTATTAATTAAGCTCATCATTGTCTCCATGATTGAGGTTTGTTTTTGATTTCCAATAGGGTACAGAAATTTTTCTTATTGCTGAAATAGTATTTTTACATAACTAATATCGGAAAATCCGAATTAATAGTGATTTACTCATTTCCCAATAGACCAGTATTTCATCTCATTTAACCGCAGTTGTGTGAGGATTAAATGACAGGAACTACCCTAAACGTCCTACACAGACATGAAGTCACACACCTTAAAATTCAAGGGTAAAATTTAAAAAAAGTGATTTAAATTTTTCGATTGTTGATTCAATCCATCTATAGGCATGCCAATTTGTACACCTGCGAAGCAGTTTTGTTCGTTCAATTAGGCGGATGAAGGGGAATATGGTGAATTCATCCTATTTTCAGATTTGAAATCTAATCCGCACCGCGCCAGATAAATTCACTTCGGGTTTTCAATTGTTGCATTGGGAAATGCGATGAAACCGAGTAGAATATCGGGTTTCATGTAGTTGTAAGGCGTATTCTTGGTGGTGAAAGATTTAAATGTAGATCAGATGGTGATGGCTCGTGATGTTCACCGTTTAAATCGATTGCGTAAGAGTAAAGACGCCAATGAAAAGCTGCATGAAGAACTGTTTGAAAAGTCAAATGCGAAAGTCCGCGAACGGATTGCCCGCATTCCAAATATTAAATTAAATCAAGACTTACCTGTTACGCAGTATGCAGACAAACTGATTGACGCGATTCAAAAGCATCAAGTGATTATTGTGGCAGGTGAAACCGGTTCGGGTAAAACCACGCAGTTACCGCAAATTGCCATGCTTGCAGGTCGTGGTTTAACGGGTTTGATTGGTCATACTCAACCCCGTCGACTGGCTGCACGTAGCGTTTCGCAGCGTATTGCAGAAGAAGTGGGCGAAAAGCTAGGGGAGTCGATCTCCTTTAAAGTTCGTTTCAATGAACAAGGTTCACAAGATTCCATCGTGCGTTTGATGACTGACGGTATTTTATTGGCTGAACTGGCCAATGACCGATTCTTAAATAAATACGACACGATTATTATCGATGAAGCGCATGAACGTTCGCTAAATATCGACTTCATCATGGGCTATCTCAAACAGCTCTTGCCACGTCGTAAAGATCTCAAAGTCATTATTACTTCCGCGACATTAGACGTAAACCGCTTCTCTAATTACTTCAATGGGGCACCTATTTTTGAGGTGGAAGGTCGAAGCTTCCCTGTAGAGTTGCGTTATCGTCCGATTTCAGAGCTGAGCATTGTCGGCAGTGATGATGATGAATTTGACGATTTTGAAGAAAATTTACCCCGTGCCGTGGTTTCGGCAGTAGAAGAATGTTTTCAAGATGCGCAGGAAAAAGGTCATCCTGAACATGCCGACATTTTGATTTTTGCCAGCACTGAACAAGAAATTCGTGAGTTACAGGAAACACTGCAAAAGTTTGGGCCACGTCATACCGAAGTTTTACCTTTATATGCTCGATTGGCTTTGGCAGAACAGCAAAAGATTTTTAATCCATCGGGTGGTGGGCGACGTATTATTATTGCCACCAACGTGGCAGAAACGGCTTTAACCGTACCGAATATTCGCTACGTAATTGATAGTGGCTTTGCACGGATATCCCGTTATAACTATCGCTCACGTGTACAGCGTCTACCGATTGAGGCTGTATCACAGGCGGCAGCAAATCAGCGTAAAGGTCGTTGTGGTCGTATCGCACCGGGTGTGTGTATTCGACTGTATTCAGAAGAAGACTTTATGAGTCGTCCTGAATTTACCGAGCCTGAGATTAAACGAACCAACTTGGCCTCGGTTATTTTGCAAATGCAAAGTTTGGGCTTTGGTGAATTAGAAGACTTTGATTTTATTGAGCCGCCAGATCATCGTTTGGTGAATGATGGTCGTAAGCTTTTGATTGAGCTTGGGGCGATGGTTGAGAAAGGGAAAGCCCCTCTTTCGCAAAGAGGGGTTGGGGGAGATTCTATTGAAAGTAATCCCCCTAAATCCCCCTTTACAAAAGGGGGACTTCCTCCGGCGAAGGGTGGTGGTTTAACCAAAATTGGTCAGCAAATGGCGAAAATGCCAATCGACCCGCGTCTTGCACGGATGATTTTGGGCGGAGCGCATTTTGGCGTATTAAATGAAGTCTTGATTATTGTCGCTGCTTTAGCGGTACAAGATCCACGTGAACGTCCTGCGGATAAACAAATGCAGGCCGATCAGAAACATGCTTTGTTCCGTGAAGCTGACTCGGATTTCTTGTTCTATATCAAATTATGGGAAGCTTTGGTTGCTAACCGTGACATGAGTGAGAATAAGCGTCGAACCTTTGCACGCAACCATTTCCTTAGTTGGTTACGCCTCCGTGAGTGGAAAAAAACCCATGAGCAATTGGTGGATTTGGCTCAGGGCTTAAAACTGTCCTTTAATGAAAAGAAGGCCAATTATGAAAATCTGCACCGTGCGTTATTAACGGGTTTACTTTCATTTATTGCCAACAAAACCGATGAACGTAACGTGTTCATGGCAGTGCGTCAGCAAAAGGCACGCATTTTCCCTGCATCAACTTTGCATAAAACCAATACACCTTGGGTCATGGCTTTTGAGATGGTGGAAACCTCTCAGGTATATCTTCGTACATTGGCGAAAATTGAACCTGAATGGATTTTATTGGCTGCAGGCGATTTATTGAAGCATCATTATTTTGAGCCGCATTGGTCGAAAAAAGCTGGTGTGGTGAATGCTTATGATCAAATTTCTTTATTTGGTTTGATTATTGAGCCACGTCGTCAGATTAATTATGAAAAAGTGGATCATCCGGCGGCGCATGAAATTTTCCTACGCGATGCGTTGACGACGGGACATTTGGGTATTACGCCGCCGTTCTTAAAACACAATTTATTAAAACTCGAAGAAGTTGAGCGCGTTGAAGATAAACTGCGTCGTCGTGATTTAGTAGTGGATGAAGAAACCATCTACCAGTTTTATGCTGCTAAAGTACCTGAAGAGGTGGCAAGCCGTCGTAGTTTTGAAGACTGGCGTGCAACGGTAGAACCACAAAATCCGCGTCATTTATTTATCGATGATGATGCACTTTGGATGAATGACCGTCCAACGACCCAGCAATTTCCAGACTACCTACGCAATGGTGAACTGCGTTTGGCTGCAAGTTATCGTTTTGACCCAAGTCATGATGAAGATGGCGCAACGGTCAAAATTCCAGTTCAAGCTTTGCCGCAAGTGGATGAAAATATTTGGTCATGGGGTATACCTGGTTGGCGACAAGACCTGATTGAAGCCTTGCTTAAAGCATTGCCTAAGGATAAACGCCGTCACTTGGTGCCAATACCTGATACGGCTCGTAAATTGATGGATCGTGTCGATGCCGTGCATTTGCGCGAGCATATTTTTAGTTTCTTGGCGTTCCAACTACGTGGTGAGCAAATCACAGATAAGGACTTTTCTTGGGAGCGCGTTGAGCAATATCTGCTGCCTTTAATCAAAGTCATTGATGAAAAAGGCCGTGTGATTGAGCAAGGTCGTGACCTAGATGAACTCAAAGCACGCTGTCGTACGGAAACTCATAGCCCAGTCAAACAGTTAAAAGGTGAGTTTAAAACCTTCCCTGATAATTTTGTGTTCGAAGCATCACAAAAAGTCACGGGTGTGGTGGTAAAACAATACCAAGCGCTTGTTCCAGTCAAAGGCTTTGCGGAGTTGGATGCCAAAGATGAATCGGGTGTGGTGATTCAGACCTTCAATGACCAATTTGAAGCAGTCAAACAACATCGCGAAGGGATCATTCGTTTGGTTCATATGCAGTTGGGGGATTTAGTTCGTCAGTTGAAAAAACAGATTTCTAAACCCTTGGCATTGGCTTATTCACCGCTAGGTGACAAAGCAAAACTAGAGCAAATGTTAGTTTATGCCACACTTCAGCTTGCAATAAATGAGCTACCTGTCAATATGCAGGAGTACCAAAACCTGATTTTAAATGTAAAGAAATCTTTCTTGACCCATGGGCAACAAGCGTTAGCCGTTTTAACTGAAACCTATATTCAATGGCAGGATATACGTCGGAAATTATTGGTTTTAGATGATTCTGTATTTGGAAAGAATATTGATGACATTGAAGATCAGCTCGATTTGATGCAACTTTCAGATTTTGTTTATGGCAAAACTTCCGATGTGTGGCTCGAATTTCCAAGATATTTGAAGGCATTAGTCTTGCGTTTAGACCGCTTGCCAAATAACCTACAAAGGGACAATTCTGCCATTGATCAAGTTGACCCATGGATGGAAAAATTATTTAAGTTTAAAAATGACACTCGCCTTAAAGAATTGTATTTCATGGTTGAGGAGTTACGCATCTCTATTTTCTCTCAACCAATGAAGACCAAGATGCCAATTTCTCCATCCCGCTTGCAAAAAGTATGGGATAAGCTCGGAATCAGTTAAGATATAGGTAATTTCTAAAAGGAGTTTTACATGGGCATCCGCATTACGGGTACAGGTCTTTATCATCCAGAAGACGTAATTACTAACGAAGAGTTAGTTGAAGCTTTAAATGCTTATGTGGAACAGTACAACAGCGACAATGCTGAAAAAATTGAAGCCGGTGAGCTAGAAGCGCGCCGTGGTTCAAGTGCAGAATTTATCGAAAAAGCGTCTGGCGTGAAAGCACGTTATGTTGCTGAAAAAAGCGGTATTTTAGATCCAAAACGTTTACGCCCAGTGCTACATGAACGTCCAAATGATGAAATTTCGCTACAAGCGGAATGGGGTGTTGCTGCGGCTAAACAAGCGATGGAAAATGCAGGCGTGACTGCAGAAGACATCGATGTAGTGATTTTGTCTTGTTCAAATATTCAACGTGCTTATCCTGCTGTAGCGATTGAAATCCAAACTGCATTGGGTATTCAGGGCTATGCATATGACATGAACGTTGCATGTTCAGCTGCAACTTTTGGTATTAAGCAAGCCTATGACGCGATCAAATCAGGTGCTCGTCGCGTGTTATTGGTGAACGTTGAGATCACGTCTGGTCATACAGATTTCCGTATGCGTGACTGCCACTTCATCTTTGGTGACGTTGCAACGGCTTCGATCATTGAAGAAACTGAAACCAAAGCTGGTTTTGAAGTGTTGGATATTGACCTGTTTACACAGTTCTCAAACAACATTCGTAACAACTTCGGTTACTTGAATATGAGTGAAGTCGATGCTGACATCGACAACAACCGTTTCCGTCAAGACGGTCGTAAAGTATTTAAAGAAGTGTGTCCATTAGTGGCGAAAATGATCACTAAGCAATTGGATGACAACAAAATTGCGGCAACAGATGTAAAACGCTTCTGGTTACACCAAGCAAATGCCAGCATGAATGAATTGATTCTGAAACTGGTTGTGGGCAAAGAACATGCTCAGCCAGACCTAGTGCCAATCATTCTTGATGAATTTGCCAATACTTCTTCTGCAGGCGTCATTATTGCATTGCACCGGACTGCGAATGAAGTAAACCATGGCGAGTACGGTGTACTTTGCTCATTTGGTGCAGGCTATTCAGTAGGTTCTGTACTTGTTCAAAAACATGATGCTGCCTAAGGTCAGCTCATTTGCAGGTTGAACATGATGCAAAATGGATAAAGCGTTTAAGCGCTTTATCCCGCATGTATTTCACGCCAACGTTTTTGGGCGCTGAATATATCGATGCATCTAAACCTGCAATGTATGTAGGGAATCACACAATTTACGGTGTACTCGATTCACCTGTGATTATTGATTATCTCTACAATGAACATAAAGTGGCTGTAGTCAGTATTGCTGATCATAGCCATTTTTATTTGCCTGGTTGGCGTGGGATGGTCAAAAAGTTCGGTGCAGTCCAAGGTATTCAGGACTATGTCAGAACAGTGATGCAACAAGGTTATTCCATTTTGGTTTTTCCCGGTGGCGGTCGAGAGGTTTTGAAACGTAAAGGGGAAGCCTATCAACTGATCTGGAAGCAACGTTATGGCTTTTTAAAACTGGCGCAAGAATTTAATTATGATATCGTGCCTTTTGCCGCTTTAGGTGGAGATGAAGTCTTTGAACTGGGTTTTGATGCCAGTGTGATTATTGAACATCGTTGGTTTAAACAACTATTAAAAATACAAAAACTCGATAAATTATTACGTCATGGTGATGTGATTCCGTCTTTACCCAAACGTATTATCCCCAAGCGCATTCCATTCTATTTTCAATTCTTACCCCGTCAAAGTTTGAGTCATATTCAGAGTGTAGAGGATTTAAAGCTCTATCGAGAGGCACTACAACAAGATATTTACACTGCAATAGAACAGCTTAAGAAAATCCGTTCAGAACAACATTCTACAGATCAATAATAGTGACTACTCTTCAACTTCATCCATTTTTATTCGTCACAGCTCAAAATCATGGTGAATTTTGTCACAACAATAGCTTTTAGATTTTTTATTGAACGCCTTTGTATTGACCTTTTGTACAGCTATTTGGCTGATTAATGGCAGTAGTCGGAGCATTAAACTTTGACTATAGTGAAGGTTGAAAAATAATCAACGATCGTTAGGGCGGAAGATGGAAAAGAAAAGCTTGCCCCCGCAGCTTGAGCATATTGCTCGGCAACTTATTCGAATATCTCCAAGTTTAAAGCAGTTGTATCAAGAGCAAATGGATCTTGCTACAGCACTCAATTCACAAAATATCTTTAAAATTGAGCAAGAGCAGCACCGCATTCAACTGTGTAATGGACTATGGACCTTACAGCTACAAAGTCGTGAATCAATTGGCTATCAGTTTCCTAGAAGTCCGTTTAGACCCATCAAAATTGCTGAATTGCATTCGACAGCGCCTTGTATTGAGGCAATAGAAGATTTCTTATTTCATGAATTGTATTTTTTTACTGGGGACTTAAAGCCGCAACATTCACTCTTGCTCAGAGAAAAAGCACAGCAATTTAGACAATTGATCTTACAGTCGGTTTTTCAACATCTAAATGGGCCAGCGCGTGTTCAACAGTTTTTAGCACAGATGACAGCAGTTGAAGCGCAAATTTTTGATCAGCTGATGCAAGAGCAGCAGATTTATCAGACACCGCTATTACAAACGTATATCGAATGCCAAATCTGTCTACCACATTGGTTGATGCAAAAGATTGAGCAGATGTTTGCGCTTCATTCACTTACAGAAGCTGAAATATTGCCGATACAGCTCTTGATGGATAGTTTGGACGAGATTTGTTTTGCTACAGCACAATTTTTAGATCCAACGATTTACCGGATCATGAGTTTGAGTTATGAAGATCGGTTCAATTTACAAGAATTAAATGAACATATAGAAGATATTATTTTGTTGCTCGACCATGCATATGAGCGTCCCAATTTGTTGGGTTTTATTCGTTTGATGCATCGGGATGTTTGGGCAGAGCAGGACATATTAAGCCATAGCAATTTTGTGCAAGCCACAGCAATTTGGCAAAAAAAATGTGGAAAACTCCCTTTACTCGACAACAACCGTGCAGTGCGATGGATGTTCAAGCAGTCAGCCGAAGTGTTGGATTGGCTGAGTCGTAATTTTCAACACAGTAATGTACGAGTGGCTGTGACGGCATTAAGTTTTGTCGATACGCAGCATATTCATCCCGCATTGATTCTTGCGACCTTACAACATTTTCAATTTATTGCAGCGCGCTTATTTATTCAAAATTGCCATGCGATTGCGCATGAACATGATTGGTTTAATCATGAAAAAAATCTGCAGTTTGTTTTACAGCGAAAATATCAGCCGCACGATGATCATCGCGTTGTCATCAGCCCATCGATTTTGTATTTAGATGAGTGGATGATCTTAATGCGACAGGTTTTAGGCACAGAGGATCAGGCCATAAAAAAAGTTTATTTGCCTTTGAGCCGTATTATGCAGGCCTATCTGCAGCATTTATTACGTTGTACGCAGCATTTACCACAGGCTTTGATGGATTATATCCGTCCAGAAACTCAAGAAAATCGCCAGTTTTTAAATGTTTTACGACAACATAAAATTCAACTGCAGGATTTTCGAAATTTATTTTATTTAAAACATGCCAATTTAAGAGTATCTGTATTTGATGCCTATGTGCGTGACTATGTCAGTGCAGCCTATTCGACAGGTCATACAGTGCCTAAAAATATTACGTGGAATGGGGTCTTTCATCAGGCAGTGCATTGGCATGCTAAGCAACAAAAGCAGGAAGTGTTAACTCAATTAAAGCGTCAATTTTCGACAACGGTTTGGCAGCCGGTTACAACTGAAGACAAAATCTATTTTCAAGATTGGGTCTTTGAGGAATTAAAAACCATCGATCGAATTATTGATGAATCTATTCACTTTCGACATTGTTTAGCGTCAAGTTATAGCGCCAGTATTATGGTAGGGGCGTATGTGGCTTTTCATATGTACCATCCCATTTTGCATGTATCGATGACTTTGGGTTGTCATGTGCAAAACCAGATCTTGGTTTTTGACCAACTCGAGTATTCAAATAATACCCAAGCAGAAATAGAAAAAGTAAATATCGCCAAAGAATTTTTAAATGGGTTCAATAGCTTAAAGTAAGATTGGCGAAATACGGATTTAGGAAACTGTGTTGTGTGCTTAACTTTTGAGTCAAAAATCGTTAGGCTATAGCCGTTCTTTTACGGTATAGGTCTTATGAAACAAGAAACTGCACTCAAGCTGCTCAAAGCAGGCGAAAATGTGTTTTTAACAGGTTCGGCTGGTGCAGGTAAAACTTATACTTTAAATCAGTACATCAATTATCTAAAAGCGCGCAAAGTGCCGGTGGCAATTACGGCTTCTACAGGGATTGCTGCAACCCATATGAATGGCATGACAATTCATACATGGGCAGGGATTGGGATTAAAGATGCGATTTCCGAAGATGAGTTAAAGCGCTTAAAAGAACGTAAATATTTAAAAGAGCATTTGGAAAATGCCCAAGTTTTAATCATCGATGAAATTTCGATGTTGCATGCCAAGCAATTAAACTTGGTGAATAAAGTTTTAAAATTTTTTAAAGACAGTGAAGATGCTTTTGGGGGGATTCAAGTCATTGTTGCAGGTGACTTCTTCCAGTTACCCCCTGTGGGACGCAAAGGTGAATTAAACCGTGACAAGTTTTGCTTTATGTCTGAGGCATGGGTAGAAGCGAAGTTTCGCGTGTGTTATTTGACCGAACAACATCGTCAGGGTAATGACTATCTCAATGATATTCTAAATGCGATTCGTGCTCAGCAAATTACTGGCGATCATTTGCATGCTTTAAGGCAGACAAGTTCACAAAATATAGGTGAAACCTTTACGCGCTTGTATACCCATAATATGGATGTAGATAGTATTAACTATAAACATCTAAATGAAATTGAGCAAGAATCTCGCCAGTTTGAAGCCCAATGTGATGGTAATGATAAACTGATCGAAACCTTAAAATCTTCAGTGCGTGCGCCGGAAACTTTGACCTTAAAGAAAAATGCCAAAGTGATGTTTGTAAAAAACAACTTTGACGTGGGCTATATCAATGGCAGCCTCGGTGAAGTGATAGGTTTTGAAGAAGATGATGAATATGGCATCTTGCCTAAAGTAAAACTCACTGATGGCACGACCTTGGTGGTCGAGCCTGAAACATGGTCTGTCGATAATGATGATGGTAAAACCATTGCCAGTTTCCAACAAATTCCACTGCGTTTGGCCTGGGCGATCACCATTCATAAATCTCAAGGGATGACCCTTGCAGCGGCTGAAATTAACTTGACCCATACTTTTGAGAAAGGTCAGGGTTATGTGGCATTGTCGCGTTTAAAAACATTAGATGGTTTGCGTTTACTTGGTTTTAATGAACAAGCCTTAGAACTCGACAGTTTGGCCATTAAAGCCGATCGACGCTTTCAGGAACTCTCTGATGAAGCGGAAACCAATTTTGCAGAGGCCGATTTAACCGTTCAACACAAAGCCTTTATTCGCCATTGTGGCGGAACACTGAATGAAGTGGAAATCGAGCGCAATGAAAAGAAAATTGCCAAAACTGGTGCGAAACAAAGCTTTGCCACAGCGACTTTAGATCAAACTCGTGAATTATTTGAAGAAGGTTATGAAATTCAAGATATTGCAGTGGAGCGTGGTTTAACACCTGCTACGATTATTAACCATTTGGCTCGTCTGCAAAAAGAGCAAGGTTTGGATATCTCGGTGGCACATCCGGGAGAAGACGTGGTTGAACAGGTGCGTAAAATCTATAAACGCTTGGCGAAGCGACAAGACCCAGCACATTATAATGATGACGGCACGGTTAAGCTGCGCCCAATTGTGGAGTTGACCAGTCCACGCATGGGATATGACCAAGTTCGTTTGGCTTTATTATTTGTGGAATAATGGATATATGGTGCATACGAAAAATACTGATGAATAAAGTGTGGTTAATATCGTTCAATAGATTTAACAGCAGACTGTCTAAAGGATTCGTATTTTTCCTAAGCGATGGTTTACACTGTAGCAAGTTAATTTGCTAACGATTTGAATTATGACTTTTAGTGCATGGTATTCACTGCGTAAATTTGTCTATAACAATTTACATAATGATGATTATGAAACTAAATTTAGTCATTTTCTCAACTATGCTTTGATATTGCTGATTTTAGGTAATGCTGCTGCGGTTTTACTCGAATCGGTCAATGATATTTATTTGTCTTATCAAGTTTACTTTGATTTTTTTGAAAATTTTTCAATCATTATATTTAGTGTTGAATACGTATTGAGGCTTTGGTCGATTGCAGATAAAGACCCATTTTACTCCGCTTGGCGTAATCGTTTGAATTGGGTAAAAAGTGGTGGCGCAATTATTGATTTATTGGCAATTTTACCTGCATATCTAAATTTCTTTGTCCATTTTGATTTGCGTTTTTTACGTATTTTACGATTACTGCGTTTATTAAAATTAACTCGATATTTTGTGTCGTTGCAAATTTTGTTACGTGTCATTGAACGTGAAAAAGGTTCATTTCAAGCTGTTGTTTTTATTTTATTTATTATGATTATTATGGCCGCAGCTGGGGTGTATTTAGTTGAGAGTAAAGCACAGCCAGAGGTCTTTAGTTCTATTCCTGCGTCCATGTGGTGGGCTGTTGTTACTTTAACGACGGTCGGTTATGGCGATGTAACACCGATAACCCCTGTTGGGCGGATATTAGGTGCAATGATTACGATATTAGGGGTTGGCTTGGCAGCATTGCCAGCAGGTATTTTAGCCAATGGTTTGGCACATGAATTGGAGCAACGCAAACAACAATTAGAACTCAGTTTTCGTGAGTTGATTCAAAATCGTGAAATTGATTTTGTACTTGAGCCTGAAAAAATCGAAGAAATCCGAAAAACAGTGGGTTTAACCCGTGAGCAAACACAGGATATTATTTGGCAATTGTTACGTGAGCAAAAAGAGGAATCATTAAAGCAGGAGCGTGAGCAGTATGCATATTGCCCGCATTGTGGAAAAAAATTACCTGATTTGTAATGTGAAAAAAACACATTAGCTAAAGATGATTCAGTAAAACTTGATGAAGTATATTCATGTGAATAAAAAATAGTTAAATAAAATTTATGATGAATATGATTCATAAATATCATGATATGATAAATATAATTTAAAAATACTGATTTTCAGCTCATTCAGTATGTCGTTTGTGGAACTCATTATGTTGGAATTACGCCATCTCAAAACATTATTGGCACTCAGAGAACATGGTTCTTTGGTCGCTGCATCTAATGATCTGTGTTTAACGCCTTCTGCGCTTTCACATCAGTTGAAAGAGCTTGATCATTGGTATGGGGTAGAGGTGGTGAACCGACGGACACGTCCTGTGACCTTTTCGAATGTTGGGCAACGTTTACTACGCCTTGCCGATGACATTTTGCCGCAAGTTCAAATTGCGCAATCGGACATTACACGTATTGTGCATGGTCAAACTGGCCGAATTATTTTTTCTTCAGAATGCCATAGTTGCTTTGACTGGCTGATGCCGTTATTGAATGTCTACCGTCAGCAATACCCCGATGTAGATTTGGACTTTGCATCTGGCTTTGAAGCCAATCCGCATGAACTATTACAAACGGGCGAGTTTGATCTTCTGATTACTGCAGACCCGGTCAATTTAAAAGGTGTGGAATATTTCCCTATCTTTGAATATGAGTCTCGTTTGGTATTGTCGAATACACACCCATTGGTTCGTGCGACAAATGTGACTGTTCAAGAATTAGCAGAAGAAACGCTGATTACCTATCCGGTTGATAAACATCGTTTAGATATCATGGCGAAATTATTTTTACCGGCCAATATTCAACCTAAACATGTCCGTACCACAGATTTGACCCAGATGCTGATTCAGTTGGTTGCAAGTGGTCGTGGTATCGCGGCATTACCTGATTGGGTCGTGAATGAATATGAACAAAAAGGTTGGGTGACCTCTCGACGTTTAGATTGTGTTTCACCTGAAGGTTTAAGACGAACTTTGTACGCCGGTTATCGTACCGAAGAGGCTGAAAAAAGCTATTTTGAAGGCTTCCTAAAACAGTTGGCCAAATTCTCACAAAAACGCAATCAATATTATTCCAACTAAGGGGGAGCTATGACTCAGAGTCTTTTTGTATACGGGACATTACGTCTAGGTCAGCCCAATGCTCATGTGATGGAGCGTATTGGTGGCGAGTGGAAGAAAGGTGTGGTTTGGGGTGAGTTAGAACATAAAGGCTGGGGTGCGGCGATGGGCAGTCCGGGCATTCGTTTATCGAAGGCAGGTCTAGCGATTGAAGGCTATGTTTTTATCTCTGAAAACTTAGCCGCACATTGGGCGGCTTTAGATGAATTTGAAGGGGTTGAATATCAACGTGTGGCTGTCGATGTGCAACTGGAAGGCGGAGAATGGATGCAGAGTGAAATTTACGCGTTGAAATAATATTCAGGGGGAGAGTCGTGAAATACGTGGGTCATCCATACATCATGACTTCCCCAACCTTCGAAATATGTATCGATGATTCTGCTTGCTCTGTTGTTTCCTTGAGTGCATTTTCTTTCGAAGAGCAGTATTTGAAAGAGTTGTATCTAAAGTGCTTGAATGCACAGAAATTACTTTAAGATTGCTATACAAGTGGATGAATAATTTTTAGAATTGAGCTGTATCTCACATTGAACCCTGTTTGAACTCAATCATGCCCAATTCTATAGAACCCTCACCAACTCAACTCATGTCTGTGATTCAAACTCAGACAGCTATTGCCAAACTGGGTTTAGATCTAAATGCAGTGATGACCGTAGTGGCAGAACAGGCGCAGCAGATTACACATGCTAAAGGTGCAGTTGTAGAGTTGGCTGAAGATGGTGATATGGTCTATCGTGCAGTGTCTGGTGGGGCGAGTCATTTACTGGGTTTAAGACTTCATATTGAAAATAGTTTATCGGGTCTATGTATAGCGCAAAAACAAACACTGTATTGCCAAGATTCGGAAACAGATGCACGGGTAGATCGCGTGGCATGTCAACGTGTTGGATTGCGTTCGATGGCAGTAGTGCCATTGATTCATTGTGATGAAGGTGTCGGTGTTTTAAAGATTTACTCTGACCAAGTCGATGCCTTTCAGGAAGCCGACTTGCATATATTGAGTTTGATGTCTGAGTTGATCGCTGCGGCGATGTACCATGCAACACGTTTCGGTGCGACAGAGTTATATAAATTGGCGACTCAAGATAGCTTAACCGGCTTAGCCAATCGAGCTTTGTTTGTCGACTTTTTACGCCAAGGTATAGAAAAAGCACGTGCGCAGAAAAAAGTGCTAGGTATCTTGATGATTGATATGGATGGTCTGAAGCCGATTAATGATCAGTTTGGACATCGCATTGGGGATGCTGCACTGAAAGAAATCGCGCAGCGTATTTTGCGTGAAACGCGTCAAGATGACTTGGTTGCACGCTTGGGCGGTGATGAATTTGCTGTGATTTTAACCAATATTGCCAACTTAGAGCGTGCGCAAACGGCGATGAATCGAATCGCAGAAAGTTGCGGACTGCCATTTGCATTCGAGCAAATGAGCTTGAAAATTGGTGCCAGTATTGGCATGGCTTTATTTCCAGAGGATGCCGAATCCATCGATCAATTGGTCGAAATGGCTGATTTGAAAATGTACGCCAATAAGCGTGAACGGAAACAAGTAAATATTAAATAACTCACTGCTTAAATAATTCACTAATTGTTATGCAGGTGAATTCCTTCACTACCGCCAAATTATTGAAAGTATCAGAAAAAACATTTTTGATGGGAATACGTGTTGTCTCAAACAATTGCAGATGACATGACTAAGTATCGTTGTTTAATTTAAATCAAAGTGCGCTTAGCATGTGACGGTGCAAGATGATTAAATAATTGAAAAATCATCTAAGGTCATTTGTTTTTTGACTCAAAATAATATTTTGAATTGTTAAGCTGTGCACTATTGCATGGCGAAAAGAGCATGACAATTCAATGAAAGGGATGTCAAAAGATTTATTCATTATTGCGGCAGGTTTTATTGCTGCAATGCATATCGGGAAACTACCGCCCGCAATACCTGTATTACAACAGCAACTCGGCATTAGCTTTATTCAGTCTGGTTTATTGCTCTCACTAGTACAGGGTGCAGGAATGTGCTTTGCATTGTTGATTGGTAGTTATATCCAAAAAATTGGATTTAAACTGTGTATCTTATTGGGCTTAAGTCTATTGACGATAGCAAGTGCATGGGGGAGCTTTGCACAAAGCTTTGATGTCTTGTTGCTACTGCGTGTCATAGAAGGATTTGGCTTCTTATTGGTGACACTCACAGGGCCTGCATTTATCCGTCAGCTTGTACCGCTACAGCACATCAGCGCAAAGATGGGACTGTGGAGTGCTTATATGGGCGGAGGTATGGGCATAGCCTTATTGGTTGCGCCATTTCTAATTGCTCAATATGGTTGGAGTGTGGTTTGGCTCAGTTTCGCTATGATTACTGCAACATTACTACTCTGTATCGCCATGTTTATTCCTCAGCCTAATGTGGCACTGAATACAACACCTATTATTGGTCTCATTAGAGATACTTTGAAACATCCTGCAGCATGGCTTTTGGCGCTCATTTTTGGGACATATGCAGGGCAGTGGTTTGCATTGGTGGGCTTCTTACCGATGATTTATGCGCAAAATCAAATTTCAGCAGAGCTGGCGGGTGCTTTAACAGCCAGTGTTGCCGTTGCGAATGCTGTGGGCACATGGGGTTGCGGACTGTTATTACAGCGTGGTTTTCAAGCTAAAACTTTAGTCCAACTGGGTTTTGCTGTTTTGATCATTTGCTCCTTAGGGTTTTATCTCTCTAAAGATGCGTTACCGTTTTTACTGCAATATTTAACGGTGTTTAGTTTTTCGCTTTTTGGAGGCTTAGTTGCTGCGACGGTTTTTGCGCAAGCACTACATTTTGCACCTTATCCTGCGGCAATTAGTACGACGGTCGGCATGATTTTACAATGCTCTGCCATATCACAATTTGTTCTGCCACCTGTGATTGCCACTGTGGTTTCACAAACTGGAGCGTGGTTTTGGGCGGGGATCTTGATGTCAGCATTATCATTCGTTGGAATCATGCTTAGTCGACGTTTATTTCAAATGCAGCATGGCTCAAATTAAAATTTTGTTAAACCGCTATGTCAGCAACAGCCTTATTGTTTAATCCCAATCAGTAGCGACAAGATGCCTGCTGCAATGAGTGGGCCGACAGGTACACCGCGCAGCATCGCAACACCTGCGACTGTCCCAATCAATAGCCCGGCAACCACATCTGGCTGATTTGACATCAGTTTGACACCACGTCCGCCTAGCCATGCGACAAAGATGCCAATGGCGATTGCGACGAGGGATTTCCAACTTAAAAAGGATTTTAAAATCGAATCACCAGGAATTTTTCCGCTAGCGATCGGCGTGAGTACCCCAATGGTTAAAATAATAATGCCAATTTTTAAGCCATATTGTTGCAGATAGGGGAAAAATTCACTTAAAGGCGTGATGCGGAAAACAATCAAGACACCTGCTGCTATGGTGATCGCTGTATTGTGGCTAAAGATGCCACAAGCCAATAACACCAATAACACGATCAGATTTAAATCCAACTGAGACATAGGATATTCGTGAGAAACTTCAATAAATAATCAATAGTGTAGCGCAGAAACATTAAAAACTGGCGTTCAAGATCATTTCCGCTATTTTTCCTGCAAGTTGGCTCGTTGTTCAGTATAAAATAGCAATATATGGTGTTTATTAGGTTGTTCTATGTTTTTGGAAAAAATGCTGCAATCACAAGGTTTTGGTTCGCGTAAATATTGCCAACAGTTGATTAAAAATGGTGCGGTCGAAATACACGGTGAGATTGTAGATAATCCAAAGCAAAAACTGGACTTGAATGATTTAACTTACAGTGTGCATGGACAGGACTATACCTATCGTGAGCATGTTTACATCGCGTTAAATAAACCCCAAGGTTATGAATGTTCGCATCAGGCAACTCATCATTTCAGTGTTTTTGAATTATTTGATGATGTGCTGTTAAATCGTGGTCTGCAATGCGTCGGGCGACTGGATCAAGACACCACTGGACTGTTGCTGCTCACGGATGATGGTCAATATCTACAAGCGCTTACACACCCTAAAAAGCATGTTGCCAAAGTGTATTCGATGCATACCGCAGATCCTGTGACACCTGAGCAAATACAACAATTAGAACAAGGCGTGGAGCTTCGAAACGAAAAAGGCATTTTCGCTGCAACCGATGTACAGCTATTGGCTTCACATCAATTGCAAATGACTGTCCATCAAGGGGTATATCATCAAGTAAAGCGGATGTTGGCGGCTGTCGGTAATAAAGTTGAAACTTTACATCGAGCTCAAATTGGACAATTAAAGCTTGAAGATCTCGCTGAGGGTGAATGGATTTATTTGAATGCAGCGCAAATTGAACAATCGAAATTTCGTGAAAATCTAAATCCACAGTAATGGGTATTGGGCTTTGATACGTCATCATTTGAAGGATGAATGTGCGGTATTAAAGCCCCTTAATATGTCTGCTATCTACTGATCGAAAGATTCGTTTCTAATATGCGTTGATGATGTATTTTAATGCCGAGCAAGGCATTAGCGAATAAAGTAATGATAAGTTTGAAATTCATCATCTTTAATGAAGCCCATCGATTCATAGAGCTGATGTGAGTGATAGTTATTTTTTTGAGTTTCGAGGCTGATTCGAAGCGCACCTTCATGTTGAGCAAAGAGAACCGCGGTATCGATCAATTGTTTGGCTGAACCCTGACGACGATATACAGGGCTGACATAGACATCATCTAAAATATAGTAGGTTGAACAAGCCACAGATGAAAAGCCCAAATACAGTAAGATAAACCCAGTAATCACATCATCTTTTAAGCAAATAAAAATTACACTTTCATTATTTTCAAAACGTTGTCTTAGAAATTTATATGAGATATCAAGATTAGAAGAGGTGCCATAAAATTGGCGATATTCATCAAATAAAACAGCAAGTGGATGAAGGTCTGCTTCTGTTGCGCGTCGAACGATCATTTTTTTCTATACTCCATGCTATTTTTATCAGTCTTGCATGAAGCATATCGAATTTTCGAAATTGGTTGATTTATAAATTGTTTATAAATGCGACAGTGTTAAGTTTTGTCACCTTCACCCAAAATTGCATTGAGTTCTTCAAACAAGTCGAGATGATCATCATCTAATAATGGATCATTATTTAAAATTTCTAATTCCGCAGGGCTAATTTCAGTGGTTGAAATGGCTTGGGCTTCTTGTTGTTTTAATTTACGTAACTTAATCAATTGTTCAATATTGATATTTTGGTTTTCAATAGAGAAGGGGATCGATTTGGTTAAAACAACTTGTTTAAAGAATAGACGTACAGCCTGTGCAGGTGTAATGCCTAATTGTTTAAACACGGCAAAGGCCTGTTTCTTTTCCTGTGAATCGAGGCGGATTTGGTAGACTTCAGTTTTTCTCATATTCTTAGAAAGCTTTAAAATACTTAACTTTTCGCATTTATTCTAATCAAAACTATCATAAATTCAAGAATGTTCGGCAGTATTTTATCAATTTAATGTAATGACAATCGATTTACAGTGTCAATTCATAGGCAGAACTGAATTGAAAAGCCTGCTCTGTCACAGGATCGATAAACTCAAGATGTTTCGCAAGTAGTTGTAAAGGTTGGCTGAAATCATCGTCTGACTTGTGTTGCACTACGGGATAAAAGGGGTCGTTTTGAATTGGAATGCCCAAAGCATTTAAATGCACACGGAGTTGGTGCTGCTTGCCGGTATGTGGCTTTAATTCATACTTAGCGCGGTTTCCATGCTGCTGGATCAGCTGAATGAAGGTTTCGCTGTTAGGTTCACCATCTACTATTTGCATTGTATAAAAAGGTTGACCTTTTTCCATGCGATAGCGAGTTGTGATTGGGAAATTTAATTCATCTCGATAAGCTGCAATGGCATGATAGGTTTTTTGAACGTTTCGAGTGGCAAACATCTGTTGATATAGCCCACGGCTTTCGACACATTTGGAGAAGAGAACTAGGCCGGCAGTTTCACGATCTAAACGATGAATCGGTGTTAGGTGTTCAAGCTGCGTTTGTTTTTTGAGTCGAACCAACAAGGTTTCTTGTACATACTGACCGGTCGGACTCATGGTGAGAAAATGCGGTTTATCGACCACGATGAAATGATCATTTTCAAATAAAATCTGATGCTTAAAGGGAACATGGATTTCATGTGCTAAGAATCGATAATAATAAACATGACGATTTGCTTCAAAAGGACTATCTAGTGTTAAAACGTCACCATTTGCGGCATAGACCAATCCATCCTTAAATCGTTGTTGCCACTCTGCTGCTAGGATATGAGGAAATTGCTCACACAAATATGCATAGACCGTGGTGGCTTGTGTGTGTTGACCGTCTAGGAAGACTTTACTGGCACTAACACCATTGATCATTGGGGGAGTAAATTCAAAACTGTGCATGAAGAAAGATCTAAAAACTGAACAAATAAAGCAGAGAACACATCATGAAAAATGCTCAATCTATAGTGTGAACATATCCATTTTAGCCAGTGCGATGCTATCATATTTAATTCTTATGTACATGTTGTGAGTAATATGCAGTATTCATTCAGTCTGGAACTTAATAGTGAAGTCGATACCCAAAACTTAGCTACCGTACTGGCGACGCATTTTACGACGGGTGTAGCGTATTTAATTGGTGACTTGGGTGCAGGAAAGACCACGTTAACACGTTATTTTTTACAACACTTGGGTCATCAAGGTGCGGTAAAAAGTCCAACCTATACATTGGTTGAACCTTACAATATTCAAGGACAAGATATTTTTCATTTTGATTTATATCGTCTGAATGACCCTTATGAGCTTGAGCTTATGGGTATCCGTGATTATTTAGAAACGCAGAACGCCCTATTTTTATTTGAATGGCCGTCTAAAGGGGGCGACGAAATCCCTGCGGCTGATTTAATTATTAATATTGAAAAGTCTGCGGATGAAACCACCCGTAAAGCGACTTTAAGCTCTTCTTCAGAAACTTTGCAAAACGCTTTGGAGCAAAAATTTAACCATGCTGAATGAAATCAGTGCCCGCCGCATTCGAACGCTTGATCCTGCCTTAGCCAACCAAATTGCCGCAGGGGAAGTGATTGAACGTCCCGCTTCTGTGGTCAAAGAATTACTGGAAAATGCCATTGATGCAGGGGCGACTGAGCTGATTGTTCGTATTGAACAAGGCGGCAGTACACTGATTGAAATTATAGACAATGGTCGGGGCATCCACCCTGAAGATTTACCTTTGGCGGTCATGCGCCATGCCACCAGTAAAATCCAAACTGCTGAAGATTTACATGCCATTGTAAGTCTAGGTTTTCGTGGGGAAGCCTTGGCTTCGATCGCTGCGGTGTCTCGTTTGACATTGACCAGTAGCCAAAATGATGACGGTGTAGGCTATCAGGTCGAAGTAAATGGCACCGCATTTGATTCGCAAGAAATTCAGCCTGTGGCAGCGACGCAAGGCACCACCATCCGTGTGCAAGATTTATTTTTTAATGTGCCTGCACGGCGTAAGTTCCTCAAAAAACCGGGGACTGAGTTTGGACATATCGAAGAAATTGTCCGTCGTTTGGCACTGACCCATTTTGATATACGTTTTGTCCTTGAGCATAACAATAGTATTAAGCTGAACTTGCCTATTGCAGACAGTGGCGCGCTCCGTTTTCAGCGGGTACAACAATTATTAGGCCGTCAATTTACTGAAAATGCGTACTGGATGGATGCTGATAGCGTCAATATGCGTCTCAGTGGGTGGTTAGGTCATCCTTCAGATGCACGTGCGCAAGCCGATATGCAATATGTCTATGTGAATGGACGTATCGTAAAAGACAAGACAGTTTCACATGCACTTCGCATGGCCTATGATGGTATTTTGCATGGACATCAACATGCCGCTTATTTGTTATTTATGGAAGTTGATCCTGAAAATATCGATGTGAATGTGCATCCGACCAAGCATGAAATTCGGTTTCTAAATCAACGTGAAGTACATGAGTTTGTCCGCCATTTTGCCAAATCGACATTAGCGCAATTTCAAACCGCGACCGCCGAATTGTCATCTGCAATGAAACTTGATGGGCAGGCACACGAAAATATTATTCCGCAGCCGCGTCATCAGGAACAATTTTCATTACATCAACCTCAGCCAGTTGCAGAGCAAGGCACAAATTTTGTCAGTCCAGAGATCGCGGGCGGGCTTACTGATTTTAGTTCGCCGGCTGCTGTGCAATATGCTTCAAATCATGCGTCAACAGGGCAAGAAGGGTATACACAGCAAAATTCAAATGCATCGAACAATAGCGCCGGATATCAGTCAAATATAGGGGGTTCCAGACAGCTCAATAATGCATTGCAAAGTTATTTAGCGCCTTTACGTCAAACTGAGTCTACAAATGATCCTGATACTTCTTTGGCTGAACATATTCAGCAGAAAGTCGATGAGCATCCTTTGGGGATTGCCATTGCGCAATTGCATGGTATTTATATTTTGGCCCAAAACACCGAAGGTTTAATCATTGTTGATATGCATGCTGCGCATGAGCGCATCGTTTTACAACAAATGAAAACGGCTTGGGATAAACCTGAGTTTTGGACATCACAGCAATTGCTGATTCCTAAAGTCGTCAGTATCAGTCGGATGCAAGCGATGCGCGTCGATGAGCTCAAAGAACAATTGGCACACCTAGGTTTAGAAATAGACCAATATGGCGATGAGCAAGTCATTGTTCGTGGTGTTCCTGCCATTTTGCATAAAGCAGACTTTGATGCGTTGATTCCAGATTTATTAAATGATTTAGACCCAAGTGATCAGGTTGCAGGGTTGCTACAAAAGCGCGATCAAATATTGGCAGGCATGGCCTGTCACGGCGCTGTACGCGCACACCGTATTTTAAGTCTATCTGAAATGAATGCATTACTGCGTCAGATGGAACAAACTGAATTTGCCAGTCAATGTAACCATGGACGTCCGACGTGGCGTGCGTTTCCATTGTCACAGCTAGATAAACTTTTTGCTCGGGGAGAATAGTTTTACATGTCAAATCAATTGCCGGTCATCAACTTAATGGGACCAACTGCAAGCGGTAAAACCGCCTTGGCATGTGAGTTATACGAGCAAGGTGGATTCGAATTAATTTCAGTCGATTCTGCTTTGGTTTTTCAGGATATGGATATTGGTACGGCCAAGCCGAGTAAAGCTGAGTTGGAGAAATATCCACATCATTTGATTGATATTATCAGTCCGCTAGAAGTGTATTCGGCAGCGAACTTTGTGGAAGATGCCTGTGTGCTGATTGATGATATGCATGCACGAGGTAAAACACCGATATTAGTCGGTGGTACGATGTTGTATTACAAGGCTTTATTGGAAGGGTTGTCTTCAAATTTACCAAGTGCAGACTATGCTGTACGTGCTGAAATTGAAGCCAAAGCTGAGTCGCAAGGTTGGGATGCTGTATATGCAGAATTGTGCCATGTCGACCCATTGGCAGGTGAAAAATTTAAACCGAGTGATAAGCAACGAATTATCCGTGCGCTCGAAGTTTTTAAGTTAACCGGTAAACCCATTACTCAGTTACAAGCTGAGCAACCTAAAAACGTACCATACCGATACAATTTTCATAATTACGCATTATTGCCCGACCGATTAGAATTACATGAGCGTATAGCTCGACGTCTAAAAATAATGTGGGAAATTGGATTTTTAAATGAAGTGAAAGCTCTCATTGAAAAATACGATTTAGATGAAAATTTACCCTCTATGCGCTCAGTTGGATATCGTCAAGCTTTAGATTTTTTGAAAAATAGTGATCAAAGTAGCGAAAAACAGCGTGAAATGGAGGATAAGGCACTTTTTGCAACACGACAACTTGCAAAACGTCAATATACTTGGTTAAGATCTTTGCAAGAAACGCATAAATTTACTACATATTTAACTGCGCAGCAGGCTCAAGAAGACTTGCGAAAGTGCTACGGATAAAGCAAAATTTACAGACTACCTTTTTGATAATTTTTAATTGAAAAGTAAAGGTAGCTTTTGCGCTGATTTTTATTATTTTTTGGAGTTATAACATGTCTAAAGGTCAAACTTTACAAGATCCGTTCTTAAATTCTCTCCGTAAAGAACGTATTCCAGTGTCGATCTTCCTTGTAAACGGTATTAAATTGCAAGGTCATATTGAATCTTTCGACCAATACGTTGTTTTATTAAAAAATACTGTAAGCCAAATGGTTTACAAACACGCTATTTCAACTGTTGTTCCAGCACGTAACCCACGTCCTGCTGGTGCTCCTGCTGGTGCTCAAGGCGCTGCTGGCTTCGGTGGTCAACAAGGCGGCTTCGGCGGCGGTCAACAAGGTGGCTTCGGTGGTCAAGGTGGCTTCGGTGGTCAAGGTGGCTTCGGTGGTCAAAGTGGCTTTGGTGGTCAAGGTGGCTTCGGTGGTCAAGGTGGCTTTGGTGGTCAAGGTGGCTTTGGTGGTCAAGGTGGCTTCGGCGGTCAAAGTGGCTTCGGCGGTCAAAATGCTGGTTTTGATGGCGAAACTAAATTTGAAGATGCTCAAGACGACGAAAACAACAATCGTTAATTGAGTTAAAAAAACCTCCCAAATGGGAGGTTTTTTTGCCTATAAAAGAGTAGATTGTTTTCACAAAGGGTATGTAATAATTACTAAAGTGCTGAATGATGATAAGAATCGACATAAAAAAACCAGCCGAAGCTGGTTTTTTGTTTATTCATTTATTTCTTTTTACGATCTAGAGTAGGATCTTTAATTTCAACATAGGCATTGTTGCGAATTTCACGTAACCAGCTGTCCAGTTCAGTGTCAAATTGACGCTCACCTAAAATCTGACGGGCCATACGTTCTTGTACTTCATGTGTCATATCTTGTTGACGTGTATCGGTCACTTGAAGGATGTGCCAACCAAACTGTGACTGAAAAGGCTTGCTGATTTCACCTTTCGCTGTTGATTTCATCATTGCTTCAAATTCTGGAACCATAACACCTGGGCTAACCCAACCTAAACTACCACCATTGGCAGCAGAACCAGTGTCATTCGAGAACGTTGAAGCCAAGACCGCAAAATCTTCACCCTTTTGCAGGCGATTATACAAGTTGTCGATCATTTGCTTGGCATTTTCAGGACTCACGACCTCAGATGGTTGAATCAGGATATGGCGAGTTTGGTATTGAGGAACAATGGCTTTTTGTTCGCCACCTTTACGGTCAACCAATTTTAAAACATGAACGCCATCACGTACTGAAATTAGTTCAGTGGTTTGACCGACTTGCAAAGGTGCTACACGTGCAGCAAGTTCATCTGGAATATCAGATAAGTTGCGGAAGCCCATATCTGCACCGTCAACTTTAATGTCTTTGGTGCTGTATTTGTTGGTAATCGCTTTAACATCGTTACTTGCTGCCAGTTCTTTGCGAATGTCTTCAGCGATTTTAACGGCATTATCACTGCTAGCAACGCGTACATGTAAGACGTGGACTTGATTACCTAGTGCTGCTTGGCCTTGTGGTGAACTTAAGAAGTTTTTCACATCTTGGTCACTGATTTGAATACGAGAAGTGACCAACTGTTGGCGTAGGCGTTGTAACGCGATGTCTTCAGCGATACGTGCACGTAAACCTGCATAGGTATTTGGTGCAACAGCATCTAATTTTTGCTGAAACGCTTCTAAGCTTGGAGAGCCGGCATCTTTCGCAACTTTAAGTACGGCTTCATTGAGTGATTTTTCATCCGCTTTGACGTTATAGCGTTTCACTTGTTCAAGCTGTGCTTGGCGCGTAATTAGCTGTTCTAAAGCTTGTTGCTGCAAGTATTCGGTCGGTGGGACGGTTTGTTTTTTTGCTTGAAGTTGGTGAGTGATCACGGCAATGCTTTGATCAAGATCACTACGAAGAATTACGCTATTGTCAACGACAGCTACAATTTCATCTTTAGGTTGCGCAGCAGCAAATACAGATACAGAAGTCGATAGGCAAAGTGCCAAGGCTGACGCTTTAAAAATTTGTTTTAACTGTTTTGTCTTCATTAACGTTCTGTCCAAGATTGATTAATATTGTTAAAACCCAACACTCGGTTTTCAAGCAAAGAGGTTAATTTATTGTTGAAGCCACCTAAACCTTTTAGGGTGAACTCCGCCATAATGGCACGTTTTGGTTTAACATCTGAAGATGTTACATCATCTAAATCGTTATAGTACGAACGACCATAAACTGAAACACCCCAGCAGCATGACTCGTAGTTCACACCAAGTAAATATTCACGCGCAATACTGTTGTCGAGGTCATATTGTGCATGACCGATAATACGCCAGTTATTGTGAATAGGTTGAATAAACGATGCTACTGCTTGGTCATAGCTGTCTTGGCTGTTCGGAATGTCTTTACGATAGAAATAACCGACATTGTATAAATTGCCTTTATTTCCTGTGTAATACATTTGAATATCGCGCTGAGCATTATCACCATTCGCCATCCATGCAGAATTGGCATTGACACTGATGCTGTCAGATAGCTGGCTAGAAATGCTCACGACAGGGCCGGTATGGCGTTCGGTATCAAATTTATCAGAGACGTTGTTTAGCGTGACGCGGCGGTCTTCAAAATAGAAGCTTTGACCAACACTGGCTTTTAAACGCTCAAGACCTACATCATCAAATAAACTATAGCTTAAACCTAGAGATGCGAAGTTGTTGTCTTCTAAACGGTCATTACCGTAGAAGCGACGCGGGCTAAATAATTGGTCATAGTTAATTGACGCTGTGGTTGAGTCAAAGTTCGGGTTAGTGTCTTGGTTTTTGTATGGAGAATACGCATAGAAGAAGCGAGGCGTTAAGGTTTGTAGATAACGACCTTCGCGCTCCATCACAAGACCCGCATCTAAAGTGAATTGCGGTACAACGACCGATTTACTTTCATTTGATGAACTAATGTTTTGTGCATTAACGGTGTCTTGATCGTAAATGGTGTTGACGTTACGAATCGTTGCTTCAGGAATCACAAATGACCATGGGGTACGATAGTTATAACGCACACTAAAGTCGTTATAAATACGCGCGCCGCTTGGCTCATACATTGGCGAATCGACAGTGCTGCTTGGAATATCGTTGCTACGTAAGTTCTTTTTGAAGTAAGCCGTATCGTTGTTAAATTCGTACTGTAAGCCTAGAGGATTACCAGTCTTGTAGTTCAGTAGGAATTGCGGCAAACGCGCATACGGACGGTCTTCATCACTGACAGTTTTATCCAGTGTTTGGAAGTCTTCAACTTTGAGCTGTGCTTTTAGCCCAGGGATACCATTTTTATAATTGAGTTCCCATGCACGGCGTAAGTTTAGGTCAGTTTTTGAGTTTGGATTATTATTGAGATCTGAGAAATAGTCTTTATCAGATGCATAGTTATATTCTAAATTTGTCGTGAATTGATCGTTAATTTTCCAGTTATGGAGAAAATGTAAGTCTTTACGATCTTGGTCGTCATACTTTTGGTCGGATGGTAAATAACCACCCCACACCATAGCTGAACCAAAGTTTTTGGTCAAATAACGGAATTCACCTTCCATCATTGCACCACGGTCTGCGATATAACGCGGCGTTACTGTGGCATCATAGTTTGGCGCAAGGTTCAGATAAACCGGTACCGCAAGCTCAATACCACCGTCATTGGTAAAACCAAAGCTTGGGGTCAAAATACCTGTGGTACGGCGGTCATCAATCGGGAAGTTGAAGTAGGGTACAGCCATGACAGGAACATCTTTTACATAAAGTGTCGTTCCTTTGGTTTCACCACGACCGGTTTCTTGATTCAGCTTAATTTTGTCTGCTTGAATTTTCCACGTTGGTTTTTCATCGGGTGGACAAGTGGTATAAACCGCATTTTCTAATTCTAGGGTTTCTGTTGAAGTGCGCGAAATTTTTTCAGCACGACCATGCGCATGCTGCTGTTCAGCAATAAAGAAACTGTTATTTAAATCACCTTGTTGGGTTTTTAAATTGTAATCAATTGAATCGCTTTGAGAAATTAGCCCAGACTGCGCCATTTGCACGCGGCCAGAAGCATTGGCGTAGGTTTGGGTTTTATCAATTTTGATTTGATCGGCACGAATTTGACGACCTTCTTGGTCAATCAGAACATTACCTTCAAGAATGGAGTCGCCATTCGGGTCAAAATGACCATAGTCAGCGGTAATGGTAGAGGTTGCATCTTCAGGTGCGACCGCTTTTGTCGTTGGCGCAACAGGGGTAATCCACGTGCCAGTACAAAATGCAGAACTTAATTGATTGGTGTTGCGAATCTGTGCTTCAGGTGCAGACTTATCGACATAATATTGTTCGAAGAACTGCTGCCCAGGATAAGCTTCTGAAATGCTTTGTTTGAGTTGTTCTGTATCGTCATCCGTGGACGGGTTTGAAACAGGTGCTGCATAGCTTGGTAACGAGCTACCACATAGAAGGGTTAAGATCGCAGTCGCTAAAGGATTAAATTTAAACTGATGCTTCATTTGTCTCATTAACCAGGTATGCTTAATCGCAATTAATTATTGTCGCATCATAGAGAAAAAGTTGATAAGTAGCTACACTTAGCACTTTAAAAACTCAGCCTGTATTAGAATTTATCGCAAATGAATACACAACGTGAACAATTGATACAAACATGGATTTCATCTGTACTCGGTTCAGATCAATTTGAAATTAACTTCTTAGCAGGCGATGCAAGCTTCCGTCGTTATGCACGAATCAAATTGAATAATAAAACATTTATGCTCATGGATGCACCACCAGAAAAAGAAGATTGTGGTCCTTTTGTGTCGATTGATGAATTTTTTGATGCACATGGCGTGCGTGTACCACATATCATGGCCAAAGACCTCGATCAAGGCTTCTTATTGTTAGAAGATTTTGGTGATGTTTTATTGTCCACGTTGTTGAATGATCAAACAGTAGACGCACATTATGCTCAAAGTTTTAAACAGTTGATTCAATTACAGTCAATTGATGGTACTGCTCATTTTCCTGCATATATCTATGAAAAGCTGATTTCTGAAATGGAGCTGTTAACCGATTGGTTATTGCCATCTCTACAAGTGCAGCCTACTGAAGAAGAATCGGCACTGATTAAACGTACCTTTGCTATCTTAGCCAATGCTGCATTGGCTCAGCCTCAAGTGATTGTGCATCGTGATTTTCATAGCCGTAATTTGATGGTACTTGATGATGAGCAAGATCAGGGTGTGATTGACTTCCAAGATGCTGTGATTGGTGCAGATACTTATGACTTAATCTCAATCACACGTGATGCTTATGTGCAGTGGAATGTAGATCGCGTTTATGCATGGTTTAAAACGTTCTATGATTTGCTACCTGCATCGGCTAAAGATGGTCGTAGCTTTGAGCAATTCAAACAAGACGCTGACCTCATGGCGATTCAACGTCATATCAAAATTTTAGGTATTTTTGTGCGCTTATTTGAGCGTGATGGTAAGTCAGGTTATCTCAAAGATTTGCCGCGTGTGATGTGGTATTTACTTGAAGAAAGTAAACCATATGCAGAATTACAACCTTTTATGCAATTTATTCACGCTAAAGTATTGCCGAAATTTGAAGCCAAATACGGCACTTATGAGGTTGTTGCATAATGAAAGCCATGATTTTAGCAGCGGGTCTCGGAAATCGGATGCGCCCTTTAACATTGTATAAGCCAAAGCCTTTGCTTGAAGTGGGTGGAAAACCACTGATTGTTTGGCATATAGAAAAGCTAAAAAAAATAGGTGTCACTGAAATCATCATCAATTCTGCATGGCTTGCAGATATCCTGATTGGTACTTTAGGTGATGGTTCGCAGTTTGGTGTAGATATTCGTTGGACACGTGAAGCGGAAGGTTTGGAAACAGCTGGTGGCATTATTAATGCTTTACCTTTGCTTGGGACAGAACCGTTTATTTTAGTCAATGGTGACGTTTGGACGACTTACGATTTTTCAGCCTTGCTCAATGTTGAGCTAAAAGATGATTTGGCACACTTGGTTTATGTGACTAATCCAACGCAACATCCAAAGGGTGATTTTATCTTGGATGCAGGGCGTAGTTATACCTTTGAGCAAGAACATGCAGGCGAGGCACTCACCTATAGTGGGATCGCGGTCATTCATCCAAATATGTTTGATGGATTGGAAGCGGGCAAGCGTCCGCTCGCACCTTTATTGAAAGAAGCTATGTTGGATGGAAAAATTTCTGCAGAGAAAATGCAAACTGCATGGGTTGATGTTGGCACACCTGAGCGTTTAAGTGATCTAGATCTACAGATTCGCCAAGGCATGTACGATTAAGTGCATATTCGCTAAGCGTTAGCTACTGTTCCACGGCTTAGAAATCGGTATACTTCAGTTAATTTTTATTGAGATGTCTTCTTTATGCATCCTTTTTTTCAAGACTTAAAGCAAGGTAGTCAAAAGCTTGGCTTAGATTTGAGTGAAGAAGCATTAAATCTATTGCTGAAATACCAAGATGCCCTAGTGCTGTGGAACAAAGCATATAACTTAACCGCTATTCGTGATCCTAAAGAAATGTTGGTTAAGCATTTATTGGATAGCTTAAGTATCCTAAATGATTTGCCTGTAGGTCGTTTATTGGATATCGGTACGGGTGGTGGCATGCCGGGCATGATCATTGCACTGTGTCAGCCTGAACGTGAATGTGTGCTTTTAGATGCCAACGGTAAAAAAATTCGATTCTTAAAACAATTTATTGCTGACTTAAAACTAAAAAATGTCATTGCGGTACAAACACGTGTCGAAAATGAAGACAGCATTCATGAACTGGGTCAGTTTGATGTGATTACCAGTCGTGCTTTTGCATCATTAACGGATTTTGTGGATGCCTCTAAACCGTATATGCATGAGCAAAGTATTATTGCGTCGATGAAAGGCTTAATTCCTGAAGAAGAAGTTGAAACACTGAAAAGTGATTTCAAGATTGATATCGTTGCATTACAAGTTCCACGACTTGATGAGCAGCGTCATTTAATTTTTCTTAAACGTATTTAAAATTTTCAAAGGACTGGGGTTACCATGGCTCAAATTATTGCGATTGCAAACCAAAAGGGTGGCGTAGGTAAAACCACAACGGCTGTGAACTTGGCTGCATCTTTAGCCATATTAAAAAAACGAGTTTTACTTGTGGACATGGATTCACAAGGCAATGCCACGATGGGTTCGGGCATTCAAAAAAATGATTTGCTGTATTCAGTCACAGATGTCTTACTCGGCGAAGTGCCGATTGAAACCGCTATTTATAAAGCGGAAGTGGGCTATAAGGTTTTAGGTGCAAACCGTGACTTAGCTGGCGTTGAGCTTGCAATTGCAGATCAAGACGGTCGTGAGTTTATTTTACGTGAAGCATTGGCAAGCGTCGAAAAAGACTTCGACTATATTATTGTCGATTGTGCACCAAGTTTAAGTTTGATCACTGTCAATGCACTTGCAGCGGTACGTGCTGTGCTGATTCCAATGCAGTGTGAATATTATGCCCTAGAAGGTTTGGCTGACCTAACCCAAACCATTGACCGTATTCAGCAAGCTTTAAACCCAGATCTAGAGATCGTGGGTGTGCTTCGTACCATGTACGATGCGCGTAATGCCTTAACACGTGATGTGTCTGCTGAGCTTGAACAATACTTCGGTCAGAAACTTTATGACACGGTCATTCCGCGTAATATTCGTTTGGCTGAAGCGCCTGCGCACGGTTTACCAGTGATTTATTTTGAAAAAAGCTCGAAGGGTGCAGTTGCTTATTTGAACTTGGCAGCTGAGATGTTGAAAAAAACCAAAGTAAAAAAAGGAACTAAAGCATGACCGTAAAAAAACGCGGACTGGCTAAAGGTCGTGGTCTGGATGCCTTACTCGGCTCAATCCAAAAAGAAAAACTACAGCTCGAAGCAAAAGCTTTAGATCATGGACAGTTAAAACAAATTGATGCGCATTTATTGAAACGTGGTGAGTATCAACCGCGTCGTTTCATTAAAGAACAAGATTTACAAGAACTTGCTGCATCGATTGAAAAGCATGGCGTCATGCAGCCAATCGTGATTCGTCCTGTAGAAGATGAAAAGCATCCCTACGAAATTATTGCAGGTGAGCGTCGTTGGCGTGCGGCTCAGCTTGCAGGTTTAACCGAAGTTCCAGCCATTGTTCGTGACTTGAGTGACCAAGTGGCAATTGCCTTGGCATTGATTGAAAACATTCAACGTCAAGATTTGAACCCAATCGATCAAGCCATGGCTTTACAACGCTTCCATGACGAGTTCGGTTTAAGTCATCAAGAGATTGCCGATACGGTCGGTAAAGCACGTACCACGATTAGTAACTTGCTACGCCTCTTGTCTTTAGCGGATCAAGTCAAAGACTTTATGCAGCAAGGTTTGCTCGATATGGGGCATGCACGTGCGATCTTGACGTTAAAAGCCAAAGATCAGCTTAAAGTTGCTGAAATGGTGATTGAAAAAAGTATGTCTGTACGTCAAACCGAACAATTTGTTCGTGATTTGAATGCACCAAAACAACAAAAAGCTAAACCAAGTGTTTCATCAGACATTCAGCAACTGACACAACGTCTCTCTGATCGTTTCAGTGCAGATGTGAAAATTGATCATAATAAACAAGGGAAAGGCAAGCTGGTGATTAGCTACCATACTCTTGAAGAGCTAGATGGCATTTTAAATATTTGTCTAGCTGAATAATTTTTAAATTCGATTTATTGGGGAAAATCAAATGTGGGAATTAGTCAAAGCGGGCGGGTGGTTAATGATCCCGCTCGTCATTTGTTCGATCTTTACGGTAGCCATTACCATTGAGCGTTTTATTCGTTTAAAAAAATCAATGGTGTTGCCAAAAGACTTGATGATGAATGTGAACACATCAGTGAAAGATGTGGTGCAGCAGCTAAAGCAAAGTCCAACTTTACAGCAAAGTACATTGGGTCGTGTCTTGGATGCAGGTTTTGCCAGTAAAGATCAAAACGAGCAATATGCACGTGCGCAAATGGAAGTCACAGCGTCACAAGAAATTGGTTATTTAGAAAAAAATATCAACTTTTTGGGCACCTTAAGCGCTGTTGCACCGTTACTAGGTTTGTTGGGTACGGTGATCGGTATTATTGAAGCATTCTTAATAATTGATATTGGTACCAATAGTGATCCAGTGTTGATGATGCCGGGTATTTCTAAAGCCTTGATTACCACTGCTGCCGGTATGTTAATTGCTGTGCCTGCATTATTTGCGCATCGCTATTTCCAACGTTTGGTTCAGGAATATGTGGCTGAGTTAGAACAGCAGTCGACATTGTTTCATGCCGCTTTGTTTTATAAAAAAACACCTGAAGTAGAAAGTCAGGACATTCAGAAAGCCAGCTGAGTGGAGACTGCGCATGAAATTTAAACGTCGTCAGGTTGAAGATATTCATATCAACCTCACACCGATGATTGACTGTTTGATGTTCATTTTGGTGTTCTTGTTGCTCTCGACTACCTTTAATCAGATGAGTCGAATGAACCTCACTTTGCCAGATGCACAAGGTGTTCCACCTAAAAACTATGATCAAAAAATTGAAGTTGTGGTGGATTCATCAGGCCATTATTCTGTCAATGGTCAGTCATTGGCCAGTAAAGAAGTCTCTGATTTGAATACTGCAATTAAACAGACAGCCAATGATCGTCGTGATTTAATGTTTGTGATTGCCGCAGATGCAAAAGCAACACATCAAGATGTGATTCGGGTGATGGATGTTGCAGGTCAACTTGGATTTGTGAATATCAACATCAGTACCAAAGTTCCAACTCGAGGTTATTAGTGAAGCACGATTTTAAGGTCTATTTACGCCTATTAAGTTATTTAAAACCTTTTTGGGGAATCGGCCTGCTGGTTTTGCTTGGTTTCGGTATTAATGCTGCGACAGAAGTTTCTGTCGCAAAATTATTGGAACGCATTATTGAAGCCATTCAAAACAAAGATCAAAGCTTTACAACCTTATTTCCACTCTTGGTGGTTTTATTGATGTTCTTCCGTGGACTCGGTTTGTTCATGGGGGGATATTTTACCGCAGTGATTTCTCGAAACTTAATCTTTAATATTCGTCAGCAAGTGTTCGCAAAACTCATGCGTTTGCCTTCGCAATATTATTTAGATAATTCGAGCGGTCATATCACTGCAAAAATTATGTATAACGTTGAACAGTTGACGGCAGCATCATCTGAGTCACTGAAAACGATTGTACAACAGGGTCTGATTACCATCGCATTATTGGGTTATTTGCTCTATACCAACTGGCGTTTAACTCTATGTATTTTAATTTTTGGCCCAATTATTGGGCTGATCATTCGGAAAGCGTCGAAACGCATGCGTAAATTATCCATGCAAGTACAAAGTACCATGGGTGACGTTAACCATGTGGTGCAAGAGACAGTACAAGGCAACTTGGTAGTGAAGGGCTTTGCAGGGCAAGATTATGAACAAAAACGTTTTTATGAAAGCTCAATGGAGAACTTACGCCGCGGCTTAAAAATGGTTGTGGTGCAGCAACTCAATAGCCCAATTGTTCAGCTGATTATGTCGATCGCGCTCAGTATCGTGATGTATATCGCGCTACGCCCTGAGATTTTACAAGATACAACAGCGGGTGAGTTTGTAGCGTATATCACTGCCGCAGGTATGCTGAGTAAGCCGATTAAAACCTTAACGGATGTCAATGAAAAACTACAACGAGGCATGGCAGCAGCTTATTCAGTTTTTGAATTGCTTGATATGCCTGAAGAAGTAAATAACGGCACGCTGAAGCCTGCTTTGAAAGGTGATGTCGAATTTAAAAATGTTAATTTGATCTATGCCGATGGTCACCATGCGATTCATGACTTCAATTTAAAAGTGAATGCAGGGCAAACTGTTGCATTGGTTGGGCGTTCAGGTGCAGGTAAAACCTCACTGGTCAATCTGTTGGTGCGTTACCAAGAGGTATCCTCAGGCCAATTGTTGCTTGATCAGCATGATATTCACGACATAGAGCTCAATAGCTTGCGTACTCAGATTTCGATGGTCAATCAGCAAGTGGTTTTGTTTAACCGTACTGTGCGTGAAAATATTGCTTATGGTCAGCTCGAGCATGCAACAGATGAACAAGTCATTGCTGCTGCCAAAGCTGCATTTGCACATGATTTTATTATGGACTTACCGCAAGGTTATGACACACCATTGGGTGCCCAAGGTTTAAATCTATCTGGTGGACAACGTCAACGGATTGCAATTGCTCGTGCGATTTTGAAAAATGCACCGATCTTAATTTTAGATGAAGCGACCAGTGCGCTAGATAACGAATCTGAATTTTTCATTCAGCAAGCATTTGACGCTGCGATGCAAGATCGTACTACGATCGTGATTGCGCATCGTTTATCGACCATTGAAAATGCAGACTGTATTGTGGTGATGGATAAAGGGCGTATTATTGAACAAGGTTCGCATACGGAATTGATGGCACAACGTGGTGCATATTACCAACTTCATCAGCGTAATTTTGAGGAAAATTAAGTCATGTCTTTTACACAATTGATTCAGGATGCTTGGAATGAACAGGCAAAGTGGCTCGTTGTGTTTAGACCTTTGTCATGGCTTTATCGTGGCGGCTTTTTACTCAATAAAAAACTCTATCAATCAGGTATTAAGCAAAGCTATAAAGCGCCCATTCCAGTCATGGTCATTGGTAACATCACAGTCGGTGGAAGTGGTAAAACCCCTTTGCTCATTCACTTGGTTAGTTATTTAAATAGCTTAAAGCTGCGTGTTGGTGTGATCAGTCGTGGCTATGGTGGTCAAGGACCATTTCCGGCCTATGTGGATTTAGATTCGACGGCTGAAATCGTGGGTGATGAACCGAGCTTAATCGTTCAGTCTACAGGTGTGCCGATGGCGGTCGGTCCAAATCGCCAACAAAGTATTGAGTTGCTGCTATCTAAGCATGAATTGGATTTGATTATCTGTGATGATGGTTTGCAGCATTGGGCGCTTCAACGCCAGTTGGAGTGGATCGTACTGGATAATAACCGTGGTTTAGGCAATGAAAAATTATTACCTGAAGGTTATTTGCGTGAACCGAAAAAGCGCCTTGCCAGTGGAACGGTCATTGAGCATTCAGCAGATCCAAGTTCTCCACTGAATATGCACCTAGAAGCGGCGCAGCCTTATTTGCTCAATAAAGATCTTGTGACGACATTTGATGCAAATAAAGATTTTTATGCCGTAGTGGGTATCGGTTTTCCGCAACGATTTTATAAAACCCTAGAAAACATGGGGATTCATCAATTTCAATGTCATGAATTCCCAGATCATTATGAATATGAACTGAGTGATTTGCAATTTGAAGATGCCAATCCCATCATTACCACTGAAAAAGATGCAGTTAAAATTTTAGCGATCCTCAAAAATAATCCAGATTTTAAAAGAGAAATATGGGTTGTTCCTGTAGATGCAGTGTTGTCACCTGCGTGTTATGAAACTTTGCATGCGCAGTTGAAAAAACTGGGTCTGAAACTTCCCGAAGGCATTTAATTTATGAAACATATTGTTATTCCTGCACGTTTTTCAAGTTCACGTTTACCGGGTAAGCCTTTACTTGAAATTCATGGTCGTCCGATGATTTTACGTGTGGTCGATCAAGCCAAAAAAGTTGCAGGATTCGATGATCTTTGTGTCGCTACAGATGATGAACGTATTGCAGCAGTGTGTCGTGCAGAAGGGGTTGATGTGGTACTGACCTCTGCAGAGCATCCATCAGGGACAGATCGTTTAAGTGAAGTTGCATGCATCAAAGGTTGGGCGAGTGATGACATTATTGTCAATGTGCAAGGTGATGAACCTTTGCTTCCCGCTCAATTGGTAAAACAAGTTGCACAATTACTTGTTGATCAACCGACATGTTCGATGTCGACGCTCTGTGAGCCGATTCATAGTCTAGATGAGTTTCAACGTGACAGTATCGTCAAAGTGGTGATGTCAAAGCACAATCAAGCGCTGTATTTTAGCCGTGCGACTATTCCTTATGACCGTGATGGTGCAAAGCAAGCTGAACAAACCTTGCATGATCAGGCTTATCGTCATTTAGGCCTATATGCATACCGCGTAAAACTCCTACAAGAATATGTCACTTGGGATATGGGTGTGCTGGAAAAATTAGAAAGCCTTGAACAATTACGCGTTTTGGAAAATGGTCACCGTATTGCCATTGCTGTGGCAGAAGCGAACCTTCCACCGGGCGTAGATACTCAAGCTGACCTTGATCGTTTGAACCAAATGGATGTTTCGAACTTCGAATAAGGTTAAACGATTTATGCAAAATGAAATTGTGGCGCAAGTGTACCCTTGGCAGAAAAATACATGGAATACATTAACCAGCCGTTTTCCACAATTGGGACATGGCGTGCTTTTGTATGGCAAAAAAGGCTGTGGTAAAGAGGCATTTGCAAAACAATTTCTTGCATGGGTGCTGTGTCAAAAACGTGATGAGCGAACTGAGCCGTGTGGTGAGTGCGGGAGTTGCCAGTGGTTAAAGTCAGATACAAATCCAAATTTTGTCCATATCAGTACAGATGAAGACAATAAAAAGCAAAACGCCAAAATTAAAATCGAGAAAATTCGTGATTTATTGCCTTTTGTACAGCAAACCGTAGACGGTTGGCGAGTTGTGTTGATTGAGCCTGCTGAAGCATTAAACATTGCATCATCAAATGCATTGCTGAAAACATTGGAAGAGCCGGGCGAGCGGATTGTGATTATGTTATTGGCAGAGCATTATTTGAAATTGCCGGCAACCATTCGCAGTCGAATGCAGCACTATGCATTGGATCGTATTGAACCGGAACAATCACAGCAATATTTACAGCAGCATTTGCCCGATAGTGGTGAAACCCAGCGCAAAGTTCTCATGAACTTAGCTAGTCAAATGCCATTACAAGCGATTTCATTGGCAAGTAGTGAATGGCTAAATATGCGCCAAGAGTTTCTACAAGATTGGCAAAAACTTGTGACACAAAAAAATATGCCGATGGCAATTGCGACCAAGTGGAATAAAGCTCTGAGTTTTAGTGATTTTAGTCAAATGTTTGAATACTTGTTGTCCGATATAATTTGTGTCAAGCTAAATCAATCCATAAAAAATATAGATTTGGATTTTGGGGTGTTGGCAGAGCAATATTCGCTCGAAACACTCTTTGGGATTTATACAGAATTACAGCAGTCTAAGCGGTTCATCGAGCAGAACGTACAGGGGAATCTGGTCGTAGATGAGCTTTGCATCAAACTGATGAATGTTTAATTAAGGGGAAACATCATGCAACCACGTATGGGCGGGATCGTTCACGCTAATATTCCAGATGTGGAAACACTTTTTGCGAGCTACATGCCTTATGTCGTTGGTGGCGGTTTATTTGTACCATCAAAGCAAGCTGTGAAAATGGGTGATGAGGTTTTCTTATTGGCGACTTTGCCTGAACAAAGTATAAAAATTCCTTTGACAGGAAAAGTGATTTGGATTTCGCAAAAGCAAAATGGCATTAAACCACAAGGCTTTGGAATTCAATTAAGCGGCGAAAAAGGCGTTTATTTCAAAACAGAAGCAGAACGTTTACTTGCAGGGCTTAAATCTGAGGGGCGTAGAAGTTACACTATGTAGTTACAACAGTGAAGACTTGTAGGTACATATTGTGTTTGTAGATACCCATTGCCATTTAACCATGCTTGACTTAAGCCCTTATGAGGGTAATTTAGATCTTGCATTGGATCAGGCTCGTCAAGCCGGGGTCTCAAAATTTATGAGTATCTCGGTTGATCTAGATGACCATATCGAACTTTCAAAAATTGCTTCACGTCATGCCGATGTGGGTTATTCCGTTGGGGTACACCCATGTGAAGATCCTGCAACGATGGCTCGGGCAACAGAAGAATATCTCATTGAATTAGCACAACCTGAAAAGGTTTGGGCGATTGGTGAAACAGGGCTGGACTATTTTCATAGTACCGACTTTGTTGCAGAGCAAAAAGAATGTTTTGCCCGCCATATTCGCGCATCGCAAGCCGTGAAAAAACCGGTGGTTGTACATACTCGTTCTGCAAAGCATGATACGGTGGATATTATCCGTGCAGAGAAATCTACTCACGGTATTTTGCATTGTTTTACTGAAGATTGGGAAACGGCAAAAGCTGTCTTAGATTGTGGTTATTACGTGTCATTTTCAGGCATTGTTTCTTTTAAAAATGCACAAGATTTGCGTGATGTGGCCAAGCAAGTGCCACTGGATCGCGTGCTGATTGAAACAGATAGCCCATACCTTGCACCGATGCCCTATAGAGGAAAGTCTAATGAACCAAAATACGTTCCTTATGTAGCCAAAGCCTTAAGTGATGTATATGATAAGTCAATTGAAGAGATGGCTTTCATTACAATGCAAAACTTTGAAAATCTCCTCAATCTTAAGTAAATAATTTGAATTGATATAAGAGTAAGAGAGTATAGGGTGAAGATGGATCGTCAAGCTCAGTTTAGAGCAAGAGAGGCATTAATTTTCCAAGTGGCAGAGCAGCTGCTATTGGAAAATGGCGAAGCAGGGATGACACTAGATGCGCTAGCGGCAGAACTCGACTTGGCAAAAGGGACGTTATATAAACATTTTCAAAGTAAAGATGAACTATATATGTTGCTCATTATTCGTAATGAACGCATGTTATTGGAAATGATTAAAGACACCGATAAAGCTTTTCCTGAACACCTTGCTTTCTTTATGTTGCATCACTTACATCACCCAGAACGTACAGTGTTGTTTCACCAAATTGAAGAGCGTTTATCGACAACGGGTGTGGGTATTCAGCACTTGTTTAGTGAACTATATCAAGTGCGCAAACAACGCCTACGATTGATCATTCGTATGACTGAGCGTTACTTGGAGTCGATTCAAAGTAGCATGCCAGTACGTGATTATCTTGCTTCGATTTGGTCACTTACACATGGTGCTGCAGCAATTTTGAACTCTAGTTTTTATCAGCGTTATTTGGGTTCAAGAGACACCTTGCGGGTTGCTTATATTGATCAAGCCTTGGCCTTACCAAAACAAGTGCATGCGGTTGCTCAATTCGCTTAAAGGCTGCTTATGAAAATAGCATCACCATCATTGGTTCGTGGCTTCACCCTCGTAGAATTGATGGTGGTGATTGTGATTATGGGCATCATGGCCTCATTGGTGCTTTTGAATATCGGTGGAACAGATCAACGCAAAGCCATGCAAGCACGCGAAGTGTTTGTAATGGATCTGAAACGAATATTACGTGATGCAAATGATCAAGCTTTGATATTGGCCTTACAGCAAAAAGCTGGAACGGATGTCAACACGCAAAGCTATGCGGTACAAGAATATTTACCAGAACAAAAACGTGTAGAAAATAGTATTTTAAATCAGAACAATAAATGGCAAAACTATAAAAACTTTGAAATCCGAGTATTACCTGAAAATGTCTCTTTTACGATTCAGCCTTTAGACCAGCAGTATGAAAATGCCAATAATGATGATTTGTTAAATACCAATGCACCCAAGTTGATTTGGTTAGGTAATGGGGAAGTGAAGCCTGTGCGTATACAGTTTTATTTTGAAGAACGTCCCATTGGCAATGAAATCGAAATTGATCATTTAGGGAAAGTCAATGCGGGCTAAAGGGTTTACGCTACTTGAAGTCATGGTGGCATTGGCGATTTTTGCGACTGCGGCAATGGCTTTGTCTAATGTTGCGATGCAGTATACACAGTCGACAGCACACGCAATTTTAAGAAATAAAGCACAATTTGTCGCGCTGAATGAAATCGCTAAGATGGAAATCAATCGTGAATGGATGACAGGTACTGCATCTAAACAAGTCACTGAACAAGGCGAACAATGGCAAATTGACAAAAAAGCCCAAGCCACCATTAGTCCAAATGTACAACGGATTGATATCCAAGTGAGTTTGATGAATGCTGAAACTGGGGATGTAGAAGCAGGGATTAGTAGTTTAGTGTTCTTTAACTATAAGGCTCCGTTGGATGAAAATAATAACTAGAAAAAAACGTACATCTCAAGATATGCCTGTGCTTGTGCAGCAAGGAATGAAGAATCAAGCAGGATTTACCTTAGTTGAACTTTTGGTTGCGATTGCTATTTTCGCAGTGCTGTCTGCTTTGGGTTGGAAGGTTTTTGATTATGTCTCGAAAGTGAAGGAACGAAACGCAACCCATGAGGCAAGGCTTAGTCAGTTGCAAGATGCCCATCAGCAAATTCTCAGAGACACAGTACAAGCTGTGCCCTTAACTGCCAATATTAATGGAGATATTCAACCAGCGTTAGTATTGCAAAATGGCCGATTTAATTTCAGTAAGACAGGTGTCACTGATCCATTAAATCAGGGCATTGCACCTGACGAGCGAGTGGAATATCAATACAAAGCTGATGAAAAAAAATTGTATCGGCTAAAATTTAAAAATCTCAACCAAACGGGGCATGATCAGCCAGATTCGAGTGTTTTACTGGATAATGTTGAACAATATAAAATCACGGTACTCAATCCAAATGAGTTAGAGAATTGGCCAGATGCTGCCGCTGATTTGAATAATGAAAAAACCATTCAACTGTTACCGCGGGGTATCAGGATGCAGCTCACAGTGGATGGGACAAACTACGAATGGTTATTCAGTTTGTTAAATACTGATTTTTTATTGGATAAAAATAAGAATGGTTAGCGGTCAGGTAGTAGAGTCATTTGAAGTTCGGAGTTGCGTATGAAACAGCAACGTGGTATCGCTTTGTTAACTATCCTGATGATGGTAGCTTTGGCAACCATAGTTGCAGCAGGTATCGCAAAACAACAAGCCCATACTTCTGAAAATACCGCTTATGTGATGCGCCAAAATCAGTCGTTGTTATATGCGAAAAGTGCCGAAGCATTTTTTGCTGAACTTTTAGTAAATGATGCCGAAAATGCAGGGCAGGTGGATCACCTCCAAGAAAATTGGGCTCAGCCTATGCCCGCCTTTCCAGTGGAAGGTGGAACTGTTGCAGGTGTGCTGCAAGACGAATCTGGAAAATTTAACCTCAATAGTTTGGTTTCAGAAGAGGGTGTGGTAAATGACAAAGCAAAATTATGGTTTGAGAAAATATTGCAGCGTGTTGGTTTACCCGCAGAATTAAGTCAAGCCGTGATTGACTGGCAAGATGAAGATGATGAGACCTCTGGCCCAATGGGAGCAGAGCTGGCGTATTATCGTGGTTTAAATAATGCGGCACTACCGCCAAATGCAAAATTCCATAGTGTGGAAGAGCTGAAATCAGTCCGTGGTTTTGACGGTGCTCAATATAAACTAATTGCGCCTTATGTGAGTAGCTTACCTTCGCATGAAACAACGGTAAACATTAATACCGCTCCTGCATTTTTGTTAGCGACCTTGGATGATCGTTTAGATGTCAATGCAGTTGAACAAGCTTTGCAACAAAAAGCAGCCAAATTTGAACATTTCGAAAATATCAATGATTTATGGGCAATGGAGCCATTTGCACAGGTGAGCACAGAAAATAGGGAAGTTTTAAATTCACAATTGGGTGTGCAGTCGAACTATTTTAAAGCGCAAATTGAAATTATTTTAAATGAAAGAAAGCGTCAATTTACCAGTGAGTTAGTGCGAAAAGATAAAGATGTATATGTGGCTTTTCGCAGTATGGCACCATTTTAGGTCTTAAATATCGCTAAATTTTCATGATGCCTTTTCCCAATTGTGCTGAACAGCAAAATTAATGCCTCTTGTTAGACTTTTGCATTATAATCTCTAAGAACCCATAGATTATTTGATTGCATTACGACACATGTTAATTCGTAAGTTATTTAAGTTTGAAAACGCGCATATCGTGCGTAATTGCACGTCAGACCGTTGCAAACGTTCCATTCATGGACACAGTTATAAAGTCGAATTATTACTCAAAGCGTCGAAACTTGACCATGGACAAATGGTTTACGATTTCGGTTTGCTCAAAGGGGTAATTAAAGACTTATTTGATAGTTTTGATCACGCGATTTGTTTTTGGCAACATGATGATGCCGAGTACATTCGTGCCTGCAAACAGTTCAGCGCACGGTGGGTTGAACTACCCGTATCGCCTTCAGCAGAACAGTTTTCACGGATCTTCTTTTACTTGGCACAACAAGTTCTAAAATCAACAAAAACTCAAAATGGTGAGGGTGATGTTGAAGTGTATTCTGTGATCGTACATGAGACGGACACAGGCTATGCGCAAAGCTTTTTAGAAGATATCGATAATGTACAAATGGGGCTCTTGCAGTTAGATCAAATCGTCTTTTCCGAACAGGTTCAATCGGAATGGAACGATACCCAGATGTATGAAAAATTAAAACAGGGTCAAAAATTTTTAAACCCTGCAGTTGATTTACAAGTTAAAATTTAAGTAAATATTTGGTTTTATTAGGATTGGTTAACAGTGATGTCTTTAACAGAAGAGCAACAAGCAAAACTCGCTAAAGTGCAGCTTGATGCTAGCTGGAAATATGGTCTAAGTGAGTTTCTGCTTAGCCCCCGCATGGATGAGTTAAAAGACTTTCTGATACAACAAATGAAACAGGATAAAGTGATTTATCCTCCGAATCCGCTGATTTTTAATGCCTTAAATACGACGCCTATGGCGAATGTAAAGGTGGTGATTTTAGGCCAAGACCCTTATCATGGGCCAAATCAGGCACATGGCTTGAGTTTTTCGGTACAAAAGGGGGTTGCATTACCACCTTCTTTACGTAATATTTTCCATGAGTTAAATACCGACCTTGGGGTACCTGTGTCAAAACATGGGGACTTAACACGCTGGGCAGAACAAGGTGTTTTGCTTTTAAATGCGGTACTGACTGTTGAGGCTGGGCAACCAACTTCACATCAAAAACGTGGCTGGGAAGATTTTACAGACCATGTGATTGATGTTTTAAATGAACAACGTGAGCATATTGTCTTTATTTTATGGGGGGCATATGCACAGCGTAAGGGACAACGCATTGACCAAAATAAGCACTTGGTGCTAAAAGCCGCGCATCCATCACCTTTGGCTGCAAACCGCGGTGGTTTTTTTGGTTGTAAGGTGTTCTCAAAAAGTAATAATTATCTTAAACAAAATGGCATTGAGCCAATAGACTGGCAGCTGGACGCATGACTTATTCTCCCGTTTCAAAAAATTATCACCCAGATCTGATTGTTGAAGAAGCGAAAAAGGGCTGGCGCATTGTTCGCCTGAATCGCCCAAAATCGCTTCATGCATTAGATGAATCTATCTGTACAGCGTTGCTTGAAGTCTTTCAGGACTTTCAACACGATGATGCAGTAAAAGCGATTTGGTTAGATTCCACTACGCCGAAAGCATTTTGTGCAGGTGGCGATGTACGCAAATTGCGACAATTGGTGGTCAATGATGAAGTTGAAACGGCGAATAAATTCTTTGAACAAGAATATGCCCTAGATTTGCTGCTGCATAACTATGCAAAGCCGATTTTGGTTTGGGGCGAAGGTTATGTCATGGGAGGTGGTTTAGGTCTATTTATGGCTGCACCTTTCCGTTTGGTGACACCTTATTCACGTTTAGCAATGCCTGAGATTAATATCGGTTTGTATCCAGATGTTGGTGCGACGCGTTTCCTCGCTGACCGTGGTGCCATTGGATTGTTTACTGGGTTAACTGGCTCGATTATGACCGCAGCTGGTGCTTATGGTATCGGCTGGGCAACGCATATTTGTGATGCTCAGCGTGATAATGTACTTGAAACTGTCATTAATATTGATTGGGATCATTATCCAGCGGGCGATTTTCGTGCCATTGATGACACTTTAAATAGTATGCATCGTTCTGTGGGGCCGGGGCCATTACAAAACTCGTTAGATGTGATTCAAAGTGTGTGCCGTGGGCATAATTTTGAACATGACTATGAATCAATTATTGGTTTAAGTGATGCGCGCAGTGATTGGTTACGCCAAGCCAGTGAAAATCTACAAAAAGGTTCACCTGCAACCGCCGCATTAACATGGTTGTTGTGGCAGTGGGGCAAGCAAGTGCATTCTTGGAATGAAGTGTTTGAGCTAGAAACCCAAATTTCGGATTGGAAAATTCGTCACGCGGACTTTGTTGAAGGTGTGCGCGCCCGTCTAGTCGATAAAGACCTGTCTCCAGAATGGAAAAAAGGTACAGATCTTTCCCTCAAAGGAATTCTGGCTGATGAGCCTCCTGTAACCAATATTGACAGTTGGAATGCACTGTTAAGACAGTATGGTGTAATTTATTAATTGATGTCTGAACCAAACTTATATAGTGATGAACATTGGATGCAGCTTGCTTTCGAGCAGGCTGCACAAGCTGCCGAATTGCAAGAAATTCCTGTAGGCGCAGTCATTGTGAGTCAAAATCAAGTCATAGGTGCAGGGTTTAATGCGCCGATTTCTCTGAAAGATCCCACCGCACATGCGGAAGTACAAGCTTTGCGTCAAGCTTGTTTAAATATCGATAATTACCGTTTACCCGATGATGCAACCTTATATGTAACATTGGAGCCATGCACAATGTGTGTGGGTGCTTTGGTACATTCGAGAATTAAACGTGTGGTATTTGCGACGACTGAGCCTAAAGCAGGTTCTTTGGTCAGTTCGCGTCAATTATTAAATTCAGGCTACTATAACCATATCTTTGAGTTTGAGCATGGTTGCCTACAAGAGCAATGCTCCCAACAATTAAGTGATTTTTTTAAAATGCGTCGTGAACAAAAACGACTGATGAAGTTACAGGAAAAAGCCACTTTGACTGAACTTAATTTAAAAAATCAAGTAAACTCTACTGACAATTAATATTGTCAAATAAAATAGGGTACACCATGAAATCGATCCAAGTAAAAAAAGAATTTAATGCACCAGTCGAGCAGGTTTTTGACTTACTTTCAAAACATTCGACCTATAACGTGGCTTTTGCACCGATTCAAGTGGTGCGCGTCAAAGATTCTGCAGATCCTGAACGTCCTGATGGTGTGGGTTCTGTACGTCGTATGGGCTTTGGGCCAGTGAAGCCGTTACAAGAGCAAATTACCTTGCTTGAGCCAAACCAACGCATTGAATATAAGATTATTAAAAACCCACTGGTGAAACATCATTTGGGTGTGATTCAATTCGAAGCGATTGATGCTGCGCGTACTTTAGTCACTTATACGATTGAATTACAGGCGCGTGCGCCATTCGTTAGTCAATTAATCCTTGCGCAACTGAAGTCAGCGATTAAAATTGGTTTTTCAAAACTTGCAAAAACCGTATAAACAAAAGTGGAAGAGCAATGACAGTTCAAATCATTACAATTGATGGCCCAAGTGGCTCAGGTAAAGGAACATTGGCAGCAAAAATTGCGGCACATTATCAGTTCCACTTACTCGACTCAGGTGCGTTATATCGTCTGTTGGGATTGTCATTGCATAAGCAAGACTTAATTGATGCATTAGACTCAAAGCTCGATGAATGCGTAAAAATTGCAACAAATTTAGACATACAATTTGTGACAAATGAAGCAGGTGTTTCGGTGCTTTTAGATGGTGAAGATGTCTCAAAAGTTATCCGTACTGAGAGAGTCGGAGAGTTTGCCTCAAAAGTTGCTGCAATTCCTGCACTTAGAACTGCGCTTTTAGAACGTCAGCATGCCTTTGCCCAAGCACCTGGTTTGGTTGCAGATGGCCGTGACATGGCAACTACGATTTTTCCCAATGCTCAAGCCAAGATTTATTTAACGGCTTCTGCTCAGTCCCGTGCAGAGCGCCGTGTAAATCAGTTGCAGGCTATGGGTGTGGATGTTAAAATAAACGACATTTTAGCTAATATCGAAGCGCGTGATAAGCGAGATATGGAACGCACAGTCGCTCCACTCAAGCCTGCGCCAGATGCTTATTTCATTGATAGTTCAACTTTGAGTATTGATGAAGTATTCACGCTGATGACGAATTACATCGATCAGCAATTAGCAAACTAAAGAATTTTCAGCAGAAGCATAGCTTGATCAGTCTTATACGGACTATGTAGACGCTTAATTAAACCGGCCTTGTCTGATCCAAGACCGCTGACTTTACTAGGTATATCATGACCGAATCTTTTGCAGCCCTCTTTGAAGAAAGCGAATTAAACCTCAACGTTGAAAAGGGTGCTGTCATCCAAGGCGTTGTAGTAAATATCGACTCTGACTGGGTAACAGTTGACACTGGCCTTAAATCAGAAGGTATTGTTGACCGCGCTGAATTCTTAAATGAACAACGTGAACTTGAAGTTCAAGTTGGCGACACTGTTGACGTAGTTGTTGAAGCTCTTGACAACGGTATGGGTCAAACAGTTTTATCACGTGAAAAAGCGAAACGTGCTGAAACTTGGACTAAACTTGAAAAAATCTTTGAAGACGGCGAAATCGTTACTGGTGTTATCTCTGGTAAGGTTAAAGGCGGTTTCACTGTTGACATCGGTCCAGTTCGTGCGTTCCTTCCAGGTTCTTTAGTTGATACTCGTCCTATTCGTGATACTACTCACTTAGAAGGTAAAGAGTTAGAATTTAAAGTAATCAAACTTGATGCTAAACGTAACAACGTTGTTGTATCTCGTCGTGCTGTTATGGAAGCTGAATCTTCAGCTGACCGTGAAGCTCTTCTTGCTCAGCTTGAAGAAGGTCAAACAGTTACTGGTACTATCAAAAATCTTACTGACTACGGCGCGTTCGTTGACCTTGGCGGTATTGATGGTCTTCTTCACATCACTGACATGGCTTGGAAACGTATCAAGCACCCTTCAGAAGTTGTTGAAGTTGGTCAAGAAGTTACTGTTAAAGTACTTAAATTCGACCGCGAACGTAACCGCGTATCTTTAGGCCTTAAACAATTAGGCGAAGATCCATGGTTAGCGATCATGAACCGTTACCCTAAAGGTTCTATCGTTAAAGCTCGTGTAACTAACTTAACTGACTACGGTTGCTTCGCTGAAATCGCTGAAGGCGTTGAAGGCTTAGTACACGTTTCAGAAATGGACCACACTAACAAAAACATCCACCCATCTAAAGTTGTTCAGATCGGTGACGAAGTTGACGTTATGGTTCTTGAAGTTGATGAAGAGCGTCGTCGTATTTCTCTTGGTATCAAACAAACTCGTGCTAACCCATGGGAAGAGTTTGCTAAAGAACACGACAAAGGTGAAAAAGTTTCAGGTACGATCAAGTCAATCACTGACTTCGGTATCTTCATCGGTTTACCAGGCGGTATCGATGGTCTAGTTCACTTGTCTGACATTTCTTGGAACGAACAAGGCGAAGAAGCTATCCGTCGTTACAAGAAAGGTGACACAGTTGAAGCGGTTATCCTTTCAGTAGACGCTGAAGGCAACCGTATCAGCCTTGGCATCAAACAAATGAACAGCGATCCGTTCAACGATTTCTTAGCTGCTAACGAACGCGGTGCGCTTGTTAAAGGTACTGTAACTGCAGTTGACGCTAAAGGCGCTACTGTTAAGTTAGCTGACGAAGTTGAAGCGACTCTTAAAGCATCTGAAATCAACCGCGACCGCGTTGAAGATGCAACTAAGTTCCTTGAAGTTGGTCAAGAAGTTGAAGCTAAAATCATCAACGTAGACCGCAAATCACGTTCTATCAACTTGTCTATCAAAGCGAAAGACGAAGCTGAAGAAAAAGAAGCGGTAGCTAACTTGAACAAGACAGCTACAGCATCTTCAGACAATGGTCCTAAGACTATTGGTGATTTGATCAAAGCTCAAATGAACCACTAAGTAAGTGTTTGAATTGTATTATTAATGTAAATTAATTAATATTTTTTACACAATTACTGTAACGGTAGCGTAGTAAGTGATTATTACGCTACCGTTTTGTATTTAAACAGGTTATTATCAGGAAACTGATCCTAGGTAGCTTGATAATTAAAGAGGTCGCAGATGACTACTGAAGCACTTAATAAGTCTGACTTAATAGAGCGTATTTCTCTTAAAAACCCACACTTAGCTGAACCCTTAGTGGAAGAGGCCGTTAAGATAATGATCGATCAAATGATCGAAGCGTTATCTACAGACAACCGAATTGAAATCCGTGGTTTTGGTAGTTTTGCATTACATCACCGTGAACCACGTGTGGGTCGTAACCCAAAAACAGGTAAATCAGTAGAAGTTGCAGCAAAAGCTGTACCGCACTTTAAACCTGGTAAAGCTTTACGTGATGCGGTAAACGAATCTGCAAACTAATTCAAAACATTGTTAGGGGTGTTTATGCGTTACGTATTGGTCGTAATTTTACTGGTTCTATTTGGATACTCATTGGCTTTGGTTCTGCAAAACGGAACTGAACTTTCAGTCGATTTGTTATTTACACAAGTGCCTGCAATGCGTTTAGGGCTTTTATTGCTATTAACCTTGTCTTTAGGTTTGGTGTTAGGTCTTTTATTGGCAGTGCAAGTATTTCGAGTATTTCAAAATAACTGGGAAATTAAACGTCTACGTAAAGATATTGACCGCCTACGCAAAGAGCAAATTCAAACTGCTCAACTGGCTGCTGCTGAAGCGGCTGCACATACGCGTCATGAAAAGACAGTTTTAGATATTGATGCGAATGAGCGTCCTTCTAACCCGTTATAATTGGGTTTTAGAAGTAAATTAACTACTTTTATGAGTAGATTTAAATTTTATATTTAACACTCCGGTGGATCATCGGGGTGTTTTTTTATGGGCTGAAAAAATAAAACGCTTATCTCAAATAAAATAATGAGATAGGTCAATTAAAATTAATCATTTCAAATAACATGAGTTTTATAGCTTTCTGATCAAGTTGAATCCATTTATAATGCACTAATTTTGTCAAAATGAAGGGTAAGTCTCTTGAGTATCATCGTTGCACTAGATGCTAAAAGCCAATATGACGCACTTACAATTGCAGAGCAGTTAGATCCTGCATTATGTCGAGTTAAGGTTGGTAAAGAGTTATTTACCCATGAGGGTCCAAGTGTCGTTAAGGCATTGCATGATAAAGGTTTTGAAGTATTTCTAGATCTAAAATTCCACGATATTCCAAACACTACAGCGCAAGCAGTTTGTGCAGCTGCGGATATGGGTGTGTGGATGGTGAATGTTCATGCTTCAGGTGGTCGTAAAATGATGGAAACCTGTGTTGAGCGTTTAAAGACGGGTAACTATAACACTCAGCTGATTGCAGTAACGGTATTAACCTCGATGGGCCGTGAAGATCTTGCGGATTTAGGTTTAGATGTTGAACCCTTTGAACATGTGAAACGTCTTGCGACTTTAACGAAAGAAAGTGGTTTAGATGGTGTAGTGTGTTCGGCACAAGAAGCAAAAATGCTGCGTGAGACTTTGGGTGCTGAGTTTGCTTTAGTGACACCGGGTATCCGTCCTGCGGGTTCTGCTGCTGATGATCAAAAACGAATTGTGACACCTAAACAAGCCATGCTCGATGGTTCTACACATTTGGTGATTGGTCGTCCGATTACCAAATCGGACAATATGCGTCAGACTTTAAAAGATATTTTAGCGACACTTTAATATTTACCTTCTCTCTCTAACTCTCTCCCAAAGGGAGAGAGAAAGTCCTCTGCCTTTGGGAGAGGATTTAGGTGAGGGGTTAGATAGCCGCCAATATACTCACCAATATTGGTGCAAGTACAGAAAGGATAAAGCCGCTGACCATAGCATGTGGAATAAAATCATTACCACAGGCTTGTTTGACCATGGGTAGGGTGACATCCATAGCTGTTGCACCCGCAGATGAAATTGCAGAGCGTGGGTAGCGCCAGCCAATAATATACATAAATACAATCGCAAAAATTTCTCTGAATAAATCATTCATCAGCGCGATACTGCCTAGATGCGCATTCTTTAATTCAGTCACGACGATGCCTGTCATCGAATAGAAACCGTAGCCTTGTGACAACATAATCAAATCTTTCAAACTGATTTGTGGCAATAGATAGGCAGCAGCAAAAGCGCCCAAAAGTGAACCGACGATACAGCCGAGTGGAACAAGTAGAATTTTCCAATTTAACCAAGAACGATCGAGCGGTGAGTAGGCGAGATCAAGCCCAATCAGAAACATGAAGACTAAAAGTAGATCCCAAGTACTAATATGTGGCTGAAGACTAAAATGTGCTGCAATTTCGGCAAAAGCATAACCTAAACCTAATGCAATAAAAGCATAGCTAATATTGATGAGTGAGCTTGTCACTAACTGCATGGACACTTTGCCATGACTGGGTTTATAGCCTAAAAGCTTAAACAAAATATAGCAGCAAATAAAAGCACCCATTGAGGTCAATAGTGCAATAAGTACTGATGAAGAGAGGATTTGCAGAGGTGCTGGAATAGTGTGTAATGTTTCAGAAAATTCGATCGCAATCGCAAATAACAAAATATAAGTAAAGTACGGCAGGAGTTTAAAGGCGATTTTTTCAAGCCAAGTGGGTAGGCGACGTGCAAGAATAAAACCAAGCCCTAAACAGGTCAAGAGCTGGAAAATCAGCCAGAAAGATTGCATAAAAAATAGGCAGATAATGAATACCTGCCTATTATGACCTGTTATTGCTTAAGCTGCATGACTAGATTTTGTTTTACTTAGGAGTCGAAAATCAGCTGGATTTATTTTTCGAGTAGCGAGCCAATATTTCCATGTATAAGTTGGCCACAGTGCAAAATTTTTACCGCCATTTTGTTGATACCAGCTCACGCAGCCTGATTGCCATACCGTGCCATCAAGCATGTCTTGTACATGAGTGTTAAATTGATCTTGCACCTGATCTTTGACAGCGATGGCTTGAACATTAGATTTTGAAACCAATTGCATCATTTGTAAGATGTAATCGACTTGTGCCTCAATCATAAATACCACTGAATTATGCGCAAGTACGGTATTGGGGCCTAATAATTGGAACAGATTTGGAAAGCCTTTGGTGCAAATGCCATAAAAACTTTCTGCGCCAGCTTGCCAAACTTGTTTGAGTTCTTGAGCATTTTCACCAATACATTCAAAGGACTTGAGATAAATACGTGGGTCAGTAATAAAGCCAGTCCCATAGATTAAGCAGTCAATTTCACGGGATTTTCCATCTTTGGTAATAATGGCATTTTCAGTGATTTCTTGTATTGCATCACTGACCAATTCCACATTAGGTCTATTAAAGGTTGGAAAGTATTTATTAGAAATTAAAATGCGTTTACAACCCATGATGTAGTTTGGGGTTAGTTTCTTGGCGAGTTCAGCATCTTTGACTTGGTATTTAATATACAGTTCAGCCAGTTTTTGCGCATACTTCATGGTGGTCGGCTTAACAATTGGCACGACACGTGATTCGTTGGTCCAATACAGTCGAGCACGGTGAATTTTTCGAAACCAATCATATTTTTTAAATAATGATTTTTCTAAACCATGATAACTACGTTCATCTCGTGGAATGACCCAAGCCGCTGTACGCTGAAAAACATAAAGTTGCTGTGTTTGTGGTGCAATTTCTGGAATGTATTGGATGGCACTGCCGCCTGTACCAATCGATGCGACTTTTTTGCCTGCTAATGGATATTGATGATCCCATTGAGAAGAATGGAACACTTTACCCTTAAATTTTTCAATGCCTGGAATATGTGGAATTTGTGGGACATGTAACGGGCCAGATGCAAAAATCACATATTGAGCGGTAATTTTAACGCCATCTTTGAGTTCTAAATGCCAGTCGCAGGTTGATTCATTGTATTGGCTTGAAAGCACTTCACTGTTAAAGCGACAGAATTGTTTTAAATTATATTCACGGGTGACATGTTGGATATAGTCAAATATTTCCGGCGCTTCGGCGTAACGCTTTGACCAATCTGTTTTGGGTGCAAAAGAAAGTGAATACATATGTGATTGCACATCGCAGGCAGCGCCAGGGTAGCGGTTTTCACGCCAGGTTCCACCAAAATCATTGGCTTTTTCGAGGATCAGAAAATCTTGATTGCCTTGTTGTAAAAGTCGGATCGCCATAGCAATACCACCAAAACCACCGCCGATGATGGCGATTTGTGTATGTATTTCAGAATTGGCTTTTGGGGTTTGCACTGTTTTTGTTTGCGCTTCCTGCATCATTTTTTTAATTCCAAGCGAGATTACAGGCTAAGCATACTTGAGTTCATAACCAGAACAATATGATTGAGGTGACAGAAAAATTGATCGAAACGGCAATGTTCATAATTGCAAATTTGTAGTAAAAAAGAAGAAATTTAATGTCATTTTACGATTTATGAAACGATCTATTCTAAGCCTGATGTATTTAGTACAAGGAATGCGTAAAGCAGGCGTAGATGTCGATCAACGTTTGCAAACTATCGGGCTGCGTGTCGATGCACTCGATCCTACTTCGGTGATTCATCCGAGTTTGGAGTGGGATGTACTGAAAGTCATTGGTAAAGATGTAGAACCTGAGCAAGGTTTATTTATTGGTCAGCATTATACGTTGGCGGGTTATGGCCCGTTGCTGATGTTATTGGTCACCAGTGATACTTTACGCCAAGCTTTAAATCAGGGAATTCGCTTTCAACAGTTGACGCATCTAACTGGGCGTTTGAGTTTGCAAATCAGTCAGCATAAAGTGGCCTTATGTTATCAACCGCAAGATGTGTATGCACCACTGGGTGCATTATTGGCGCAGTCGGAAATTTCTGGAACGTATAAATTCATCCGTGATCTGTACAAAATGATGGGGCTATCTACACCGCAAGTTCAAATTGATTTGCCGTTCGCTGAACCCAAAGATCCTGAAAAATTAAAAATGTTTACTGATTATTATGGCTCTCAAGTTCGATTTGGTGCGCCATTTGCGGCATTTTGGTTTGATGAAGATGTTTTAGATATTCGGATCCCTTCCGCAGATATTATTACTTTTCGATTATATGAGTCGAAATGTATTGCGGAGTTAGAACGTTTAAGCGCCGATGAAGATGCGCCATCATTGGTTCAACGTGTGCAAGATTATTTGGAATTACAAAGTGGTGCGATGCCAAGTATGGCAGCAACTGCTCAAGCGTTGAACTTGCCTGAAAGAACTTTGCGTCATCAACTGCAACAGTTAAATACCAGTTATAAGCAAATTCGTGAAGATATTATTAAAGATAAAGCACTCCGTATGATTGAATATAATGAATATTCAATTGAAATGATTGCAGAATTGCTGGGCTATTCAGAACCTGCGGCGTTTAATCATGCGTTTAAACGTTGGTTTGGGCATAGTCCGAGACAATATAATAAATAGCCAATGCGCTTTACTGCCAAAGTGTTATATCTTCGAGTTTATTCTTCGTTATAATTCATTTAGCCCAAAAAAGTATTTAATGATATGTCAGATTTTCAGTCACCACACAACACCGCATTTACTCCGATTTCACCGGCTGAGCGTTATGCTCAAGCCTTAGCATCTGGTCAGTTTTTACCAGATCAGGAACAGGCGCAAGCGGTGCATGAGTTGGATCGAGTTTGGCAAGAATTAATCCAACGTTTTAAGGCTTCTAAAAAAGCGTTTCGTCGTTTCCGTCGTCAAACTGCACCGAAAGGGGTGTATATGTGGGGCGGTGTAGGACGTGGTAAAACGTGGCTGATGGATCAGTTTTATGATTCTGTGCCATTTCGACGCAAAACACGTATGCATTTCCATCACTTTATGCAGTACGTACACCGTGAATTAAATAAGCTTTCAGGTCAGCGTAATCCACTCGACCTTGTTGCCGACCAAATTTATAAAGAAGCAGTCGTGATCTGCTTTGATGAATTCTTTGTATCCAATGTCACAGATGCGATGATTTTGAGTGATCTATTCCAAAAATTATTTACGCGTGGGATCACCCTTGTTGCAACATCTAACATCGCACCAGATGGTTTGTATAAAAACGGGATCCACCGTGACCGTTTTATCCCAACCATCGAAATGGTAAAAAAGAACTGTGTGATTTTAAATGTAGACTCAGGCGTAGACTATCGTTTACGTGTATTGAAACAAGCGCAGTTGTTTAAGTCACCTTTAACACATGAACATAAGTTGTGGATGGCACAGCGTTTTACAGCATTAACGCAAACCCAAACAGTTTCACAAGAGCCAATTATTATTAATCAGCGTATTGTGGAAACCATTGGTCATACGGAAGATGTACTGTGGTGTGAATATTCTGAACTTTGCCTAAAACCACGTAGCCCAGCGGACTTTATTGAAATTGCCAATATTTATAATACGGTCTTGGTGAGTAATGTGCCGCACATGACGGATTATTTGTCTGAAGGGACTCGTCGTTTTATCTATCTAGTTGATGAGTTTTATGACCGTGGTGTGAAGTTGTTGCTTACTTCAGAAGATACGATTATTGAATTATATCAAGGTGAAAAATTGGCATTTGAAATTGAGCGTACACGTTCGCGCTTATTGGAAATGCAATCTGATGATTATCTACATACCTCTCACCGTCAAATCAATGCACCAGAATCTACGGCAGAAAATTAAGCGTTTCTGTTGGAATGAAAAAAGAACGTCTTGATGGCGTTCTTTTTTTTTGATTTTTAGTTTTAGAAAACATGTATAAATTAAGAAAAGCTGTGGAACGAACAATAGAAGTTAAAGCAAAGTCTCATGATAAAAGCATCATTAAATAAGAAGTATGGCTGTTTAATAATTCATCGATAAAAGCGTTAAATTTAAACTGATTGGTTGAAGTTGTAGCATCGACATTGGCAGCATTTCATGGCTTAATCGAGTGAGTTTGTTTGACGCTTGGGTCTATTTGTTCAGTTTTAGAACAAAATTCTGCACTTAAGTCTAATTTCGACATTTCAAAAACTTTATACACTGTAAAAAGGTATTCAGGCTGATGATGACGTCGTATTTCTGATCTTTATTATGTTGAATGATGAGGGTATTTCATTACATAGAAAATGATCATTATTTAGGAATGTGATAGTACTATTCAGCAAAGTATAAATGGGTATACTAGAATCTCTTGTTATAAAAAATAGCAATATCAGGAAAGACAATGACTGCACGTATTCAAAAAGGCAAGTTAGCGATTGCTAAAGAACTTTACGATTTCATCGAAAATGAAGCACTACCGGGTTCAGGTTTAGACAGTGAAACTTACTGGAAAAACTTTGAACAAGTCGTTGTCGATCTTAGCCCAAAGAACAAAGCACTATTGGCTAAGCGTGACGACATTCAAGCTAAAATTGATGAATGGCACCGCAACAACAAATTTGAACTCGAAGCTTACAAAGCTTTCCTTACTGAAATTGGCTACTTATTACCAGAAGTAGAAGATTTCCAAATCAGCACAGAAAATGTAGACGAAGAAATCGCATTATTGGCTGGTGCGCAATTAGTAGTGCCTGTACGTAATGCACGTTACTGCTTAAACGCTGCGAACGCACGTTGGGGTTCACTCTACGATGCGCTTTACGGTTTTGACGTGATTTCTGAAGAAGACGGCGCGGAAAAAGGTAAGGGCTATAACCCAGCTCGTGGTGCAAAAGTTATCGAATTTGCTAAAAACTTCTTAAATGAAACTTTCCCGCTAGCTAATGGTTCGCATGCAGATGCAACTAAATATGCGGTAGAAGGCAAAAAGTTAGTTGTAAGCCTAAAAGATGGCTCAACTGCAACTTTAGCGAAAGAAGCTCAGTTTGTTGGTTTTAATGGTGACGAAGCTGCGCCAACTGAAATCGTACTTTTAAACAATGGTTTGCATGTAATCATTGAAATTGATGCGACGAGCCCAATTGGTTCAACTGATGCTGCGGGCGTTAAAGACTTAGTTCTTGAAGCTGCAGTAACCACAATTCAAGACTTAGAAGACTCAATTGCAGCAGTTGATGCTGAAGAGAAAGTTGAAGGCTACCGTAACTGGTTAGGCTTAATGAAAGGTACACTTTCTGAGTCAATCGAGAAAAATGGTAAGACCATCACGCGTACATTAAATAAAGATCGTACGCACAAAAACTTAATCGGTGGTGAAACTACGCTTCACGGTCGTTCATTGATGTTGCTTCGTAATGTAGGTCATTTGATGACAAACCCTGCGATCCTTGTAGATGGTGCTGAAATCTACGAAGGCATCATGGATGCATTGATCACACCGTTATTGACGTTTGCAGACATTAAAGGCGAAAACGAAAACAAGAATTCTCGTAAAGGTTCTATGTACATCGTTAAACCAAAAATGCATGGTCCAGAAGAAGTTGCATTTGCAGTTGAATTATTTGAGCGTGCTGAACAAGCGCTTGGTCTACCTGCGAAGACTTTGAAAATCGGTATCATGGACGAAGAACGTCGTACTTCTGTGAACTTGAAAAACTGTATCGCGCAAGCGAAAGATCGTACGATCTTTATTAATACAGGTTTCATGGACCGTACGGGTGATGAAATCCATACTTTCATGGAAGCAGGTCCATTCGTTCGTAAAGGCGAAGTGAAGTCTCAAATCTGGTTCCCTGCATATGAAAACCGTAACGTGATGATCGGTCTTCAAGCCGGCTTACGTGGTAAAGCGCAAATCGGTAAAGGCATGTGGCCAAAACCAGATATGTTGCTTGATATGTACAAAACGAAGATTGAGCATCCAGAAGCTGGCGCAAGTTGTGCATGGGTTCCGTCTCCATCTGGTGCTGTAATTCACGCGATTCACTACCATCAGTGCAATGTTTCTGAGCGTCAAAAAGAGTTGTTGAATACTCAGCCGCTATCTTTAGATGACTTGTTAACGCCGCCTTTAGCGACAGATACAAACTGGTCTGAAGAAGAGAAAACTAAAGAACTCGAAAATAACCTTCAAGGTATCTTAGGTTATGTCGTTCGTTGGGTTGATTTGGGTGTAGGTTGTTCAAAAGTACTAGACATCAACAACGTTGGTTTGATGGAAGACCGTGCAACTTTACGTATTTCTTCTCAACACGTTGCAAACTGGTTACGTCACGGTATCGTAACTGCTGAGCAAGTTGAAGAAGTGTTTAAACGTATGGCGAAAATTGTGGATGAGCAAAATGCCAACGATCCACTTTACACGCCAATGGCACCAAGCTTTGATGGTTATGCATACAAAGCTGCTTATGACTTAGTATTCAAAGGTGGCGAGCAGCCTTCTGGTTATACAGAGCCGCTTCTTCATGCTTACCGTTTAAAATTAAAAGGTTATACAGGTGACTAATCTGTAAATCAAAAAAAGCCTCTTCGGAGGCTTTTTTTATTGCTTGAGAAAGTTAGAATGTCGACATAAAAAATGAAAAGGAAACTCCATGTATTTATGGAATGTAAATCGGTTGGTGGATGATATAAGACTGAATAAAGTCTCTGAAACCCATTATAAAAACTACTATATTGCCAGCTCAATATTGATTTTCTTTAGCTACTTAGCACTGACGTTAACCCCAGAATCCAAACCTACAGAAGCTTGGGCTTCGTTTGTTTTACAAGTTGGTCTGCTGATTAGCTGGGTGAATGCCATATTTAAAGCCAATGGCGGCGAGCAAGGCCGAGATTTTTTAAAGCGCTTTATTGCATTGTATTTGCCCGTAACGATTCAGAGTTTAGTCCTCTTTATCTTGATCGCTGTTGTTGTCGAAGGGCTGTTACCCATGTTGACCCTAAACATGGAGGAGGCTGCGCTTGAGCAACTCACCACAGTTAAAGATCTAAGTTTTGAAGTCATCATTAGCTGTTATATTTATTGGCGAATCTATAAAGCGATGCGGCAGATTCATCAGCCTGTTTAAAGTATAAGGTTGTAAAAGAAATTAATTATAAAGTTTTATCCTGTTTTTCTCATAGCTTTTCGATGCTGAAGCCTTTACATTGGAATGAATGATAAAAATGGGATGGAAACGATGTCAGCATATACCGCATTAGATTTGCAATATATTGGTGGACAGTGGCGAGCAGGGACTTCAACGCGTCACATCAAGAATATCAATCCCTTTAGCCAAGCAGAGATTTTTGAATTGCAGGCAGCCAGCAGTGTCGATGTAGACAGTGCTTATAGTGCGGCAGAAGCTGCCTTTAAATCAGAAGTGACCAAGCCCATTGAAGTACGTCAGCAAGTCATCACTAAATTAACTCAAACCATTCAGCAGCGCAGAGAAGAAATTATTCAATGGCTGATAGATGAATCTGGTAGTACACGTTTAAAAGCCAATATTGAAGTTGATGCAGCGCTCGGCATTATCCAAGAATCGTTGCGTTTTCCTGAAAAAATGCAAACTACGCAGCTAGAGAGTAAAGACCCGAGTCGAAAGAGTTTTGTATTGCGCAAACCCTTGGGTGTCATTGCGGTGATTAGCCCGTGGAATTTTCCATTTCATTTATCGATGCGTTCTGTGGTGACTGCGATTGCTTGCGGCAATAGTGTGGTGCTGAAGCCTGCAAGTGACACGCCAGTGACAGGTGGAACGTTACTCGGGAAATTATTTGAAGAAGCGGGTTTGCCGCATGGCGTATTAAATGTTGTTGCAGGCAGCGGCAGTGAAATTGGCGACTATTTTGTAGAGCATCCTGTGCCTAAAATGATTTCATTTACAGGTTCAACTGAAGTGGGTCAACAGGTGGGGGTGAAAGCTTTGGCAAGTTCACGGATTAAGCGTTTAGCGCTGGAACTTGGCGGCAATGCGCCTTTGGTGATTTTAGATGATGCCGATTTAGATTTAGCCGTTGAACTGACCGTGATGGGGCGTTTTTTGCATCAAGGACAAATCTGCATGAGTACCAATCGAGTGATTGTGGATGAATCCTTGCACGATGCTTATGTTGAAAAATTAATTAAACGGGTAAAAAGCATTGTGGTCGGTGATCCGAATGATGTCGAAACTCTGATAGGCCCTATCATCAATAAGTCGCAAATCGATAAATTAAAAACCATTATTCAAAATGCCATTCAGCAAGATGCGATTTTAGCCTATGCAGGCGGTATAGAAGGTCAATTGGTTGCACCGCATATTTTCACCCATGTGGATGCGCACGCTGATATTGCATTAGAAGAAAGCTTTGGGCCAATTTTGCCGATTTTAAAAGCGCGAGATGAAGCGCATGCACTTGAATTGGCGAATTCAACCCGATTTGGTTTATCGAGTGCGGTATGTACCTCAAATTTAGCACGCGGCGGAGAGTTTGCGGCCAAACTCGATATAGGCATGACGCATATCAATGGCATCAGTGTGGCGGATCATTCTAATGCACCCTTTGGCGGTGAACGGAATTCAGGCCTTGGTCGCTTTAATGGTGAGTGGATATTTGAGGAATTTACCCGCACCCATTGGCAAACGTTCCCTGCTTAAAATACACAAAATGAAGTCTATTTTATCTTGTGCAATAGACTTCACTGCAGGTTCTGTTATGCAGGACATTTCTAGTTTATTTCCATGAAATATCAGGAAGTATATAGTCCCAAAAACGACTCCAACGTGTTTTGTAATACAGGAAAGAGCCAATATCTTGGCTTGAACAATTATCCTGATAGTACATTTTGTGATTCATCAACAGCATAGGTTTACGCTGCAAGGCCGTCATATACAGCTTGACCTGAACCTTGTAATTGTAGATTGAATAATTATAGGACTTACGCACTATTATTTAAAGATTCTCTGTGGTAGCAGATGATTTTTATCGAGAATAAAGTCATCAATGAAGCTTTTGATAATTGGTCTAAATAATTTCTTCTGCCAACGATATACATTTT